>JBNJGP010000238.1:0-2551 GCA_051747805.1 Candidatus Muiribacteriota bacterium | reverse complement strand
ACTTTTTGATCCGATTTGAATAAAAATCGATCCAAAAGTTTTTAAAAAACAAAAATTACAAAAAACGGGCCCTCAAAGAAGCGTTTTTAGAGGTGCCCTTATTAGTAACGGCATTTCCGGTACATAAAAATAAATATAGAGATTATAAAAAAAGATTGAAAAGATACAAAGAAAGGTGACACCGCTTTGGTACGGCTGGGCGATGTCAACCAGCCACCTGCGGGTGAACATCTAAAGAGATGCTCCCCTATACCATTTGGTATATCAAGATATCGTAATTATACATCTTTTTGAAAATAGTGTCAATAATATAGCATTTTGGATTTACAAGTTTTTGAATCGATGCCCGAAGATTGGGAGCCGTTAAAGTTTAAAGAAGAATTGATCGATATAATAGCCTGTAGGTTACATAAAAAAGAGATTTTTAAAACCAATCAAACAAATAGATGCGAGTGTATGTATTAGGGAAAAAAGATGCAAAAGTTTTTAGAAAAATATAACTATAATTACAATGCAGACAAGCAAAAGCGTAAGTACAACATAGTGAGGTTTTACCCCAAAGTAGAAACGTATGAGTTTTTAAACGTCGGTGTTATCGTTGAAGATAATAATCAACTGTATTTTAGGCTCATAAGCCAAAGCGAAATAGCACAACTACACTGTCCTGCTTTGGTGGAGTCCAAGCTTTTAAAGCAGTCGGTAAAAGCACTTCATGAGTTTTTAGATGACAAAGTACAAAAAGAAGATGCTATCTCTTATATCAACAACAACTATACAAACCTGCTTGATACAAGTTTTCAACTGCAACACTTAGGCAATGAAAAAATAGATATTTTGGTAAATAATCTTTTTGAACTCTATGTCGGATATAAATTTAATATCAAAGATACGCATATAGGGGAACAAAAAATCATAACAAAAACAAAAGAGATCATAAAAAGTGAATTTCCACAAAAGATAAAAGTACAAAAGTCAAAGATACAGGGATTTACACTGGATTTTTACAGCCAAAAAACAAACAAAGTCATACACTCTATAATGGGGAGCGTAAACAATACTAAAGATTTATCAAAAGCTTTTAGCGGTGCACCTGTAGAGATAAAACCAAATGAGAAGTTTGATTTTTTGCACACTGTCCAACATGTACCAAGCTATCAAAATATAGAAAAATTAAAAAGACTTCATGTAGATGTAAAAAAATATACAAAAGAAGAAGATATCATAAACTTTTTTAAAGAGATGGTTGATTAAGAGGTTGTGAGTGGTTTTAAAAGTTGCTCGCCTATAGGCTAGACGAAAGCCACCTCTTGATACTCAATGGTATCTGAGCAAAGATAGTGTAACAAAAAAAGTCAAAATACACGAATTTCAATAAAGTGTGTTCAAAACGTAGAAACTTCAAATTAAAGATAAATTTGTTAAAATTTTTTAAGGGCAAAAGAAACACGGTGAATCTCCCAGCCGTAGCTTCTTTATAGTGCGTGTAGGGAAACGGGAGTCCTACCTTTTGCCCTGCAGCGAAAAATCACAGGGACAAACTTTACTTTTAACTAAACTTCTTTATTCTTTCCCCTTCACACCAAGATAAGCAAATGTGCTATAATAGATGCGATAAAAAGGAGGTTTAAAATGCTGACATTAAAAATAGAAAACCCCGAGATAGAAAAGATATTTTTAGATGGATTTGATAGCAATAAAGAGAAGTTTTTTGAATTTATCCAACAAAGTTATCAAAAAAACTTACTGCTTCATAGTTTGGATAAATCTATAAAACAAGTAAAGCTACAGCAAAACGGTGAGTTGCCTCAAACATCTCTACAAGAGCTTATTGATGAACTTGAAAATAATACCCACACCTGAATTTAAAAAACAGGTAAAAAAGCTTTCAAAGCAGTATAAAAATATCGCTGATGATTTAAAGCGGTTGCAAGAGTTGTTGACTGATGAGCCCGAGGCGGGGATAAGTTTGGGGAATAAGTGCTATAAATTAAGAATTGCAAACTCTTCGATTCCTACTGGAAAGAGCGGAGGTTTTAGAGTTATTACATATTATATTGATGATAACAATACTATTTGGCTTTTGCTGATTTACTCAAAAACAGAAAAGGAAACGGTCACCAACAAAGAGATTCAAGCGGTGATTGACGCAAATGATTTTGGATAGTGTTATACAGGGTCAAAGAGTGCCATTTTGGAGGCTACTTTTTTCTTGATTCATCGATTTCAAAAAAACTATAAAGAATCATAGGGTCAAAGCTTTACTGTTAACTAAAAGGGTTGACAATTTTTAAACGGTTGTCGATAGTAAGTCCATGTTGCGAACGATTTTTATGCAAACCTTTTTATGACAAATAGAAACATCTGCTCAACAACCACAGGAGCCGCTATGACAAAATTACTATTTTTCATTCTGTATGCCCTATCCGCTGCAGCCGCAGGGTCAGAAACCGGTACAACGGTAAATTTATCAGACCATCAGGCAAAAGAACACCACAAAGTCCTTTTGGGTGAAAAGCTGCACAAAGACGCGACATACCTGTTTGTCCTCCAC
>JBNJGP010000237.1:0-2554 GCA_051747805.1 Candidatus Muiribacteriota bacterium | reverse complement strand
TTGCCAGAAACCACGCAAGGCCCCAGCTGTTGTCAATTTCAATTTGTTTTTGCCAATCTTCAAAAAAATCATAAATTGTTTTTGGTTTCATAAAGTTTGTCCTAATTATTTCATTTTTCTTGTATTTTTACTTTGCATTCTGTAAAAGCACCTTTTATTGTAGTTTTTACTCTGAATCTTAAAATGGGATTACAGCATTTTTTTTTGTCTCAGTTGAACCGTTTGTGTTTGGTAATGAAAATTTTGAATTACGTTGTCTTTGCTATAGCTCCTGAAGAACAGTTAGAGTAAGATTCGTCAATGTAATAAAAAAGTCTTTGTGGCCTCTAAATTTTATTTATATGAATAAGTTTTAGTTTTTCATTAAGAATTTATTCTATTTCCAGAGTATTCAGATTGGCTTTTAAGCGTAATACGCGCCCCTAATATAAAGAAACCGCTCAAAAAATATCTAACTAATAAAAATAGATTGCGCGACCGCAAACAAGCAACTATCTTGTTGGTCAAGGTAAATATCTGCACTATACCCCTATATTAGTTAAAATATAGGATTAGAATAGCTAAAGCTAAAAAACTACAACTCTTTTTCAATATAATTAATTAAATTTTCAACCTGGGTTGCTAAATCAGAAACCACAAAATCTTCTGTTTTATAAAGAGGTGGCTGTAAAGCAATGAAATTGTCATTTTTAAACACAACATGCTTTTTATTTAATTTTGCAGCACAATTCCTGCATAAAATTTTAAGCTTTTCAGACTGAAACCATGAGTTTTTACTATCCTCAGTAAGGAATAACCAAAACGGAGTATCATGGTATTCAGACCATAGGTCAAACCTGACACTGCAACCTAAGCCTAATTTGTTTGATCTAAAATATCTGCAAAAGCCCACCTGTAAAGGTGTTCTGAAAAGCCCTTTATTGTTGAAGTCTTTATTATTTATTAAAAGCTCATCTACAATACAATTTGCAACATCGTAATAAGAAAGAACTTTGCGAGGAATAGAAGGAGAAAGGTCTTGGTCTGTTATAGGAAGAAATGAGTTTTTATCAACATTTTCGCATAGACCAATTAACTGGTTTAAATCAGATAAAAGACTTTTATTATCTTCAGTTTCAAGGGAATATTTTATTAAATTTAAAATTTCTGTCCATGACTTAACCAAAACAAACTTATTGTTATTTACAAGTTTAATTTTGAAAGGTTCAGCTTCTATAATGCTTTCAAATTGACTGTCTACCCTTGCAGCTATTTCGTCATAAATAATTCTTTTTCTTTTTTCTGGGACTATAAACAGCAATACACCATCATTTTTCAATCGTTCCAAATAAGTATTTGGCTGATTGTAAGTTAAAGAAGCCCAAAACTTATTTTCTATTATCAATAATTCTTTACCGTCACTATCTAAGCAAGAAATATCTGGTCTTTCTTGATGCTCACCAGTACTTTGAAGGCTCAATGACAAATTTGACATTGGTATGTTAGTTTCAGTTGCAATAATGTCAAAAATTGCATTTTTTGATTTTATAGATTTTTCTAATATATATACAAGCCCTTCAGAAACAATATCTTCATGAGGCATGTTTATTTTTGTGTAAAAATAACCTAATAGCGTTTCCATAATATCCTCTGTTCTACATTTATATTTACATCTTTTGAATTAAAAATAGATAAAGTAAGTTTTTGAAGAAAGTAATATTATAATCCTAAATACAATAAAAATTTATAAAGTTCTTTTCATCGACGCAATGCTGGCTGTACCAAACCAGTAGATGGATATGCATAAATCAATTTTTCTTTTGGTTTCGGGATTTCCCGCCTCATCTCTTTTGCGGTTTCAATCCATACATTGATAATTATCTCCGCATTTGAAACAGCTTCTTGATAACTATTACCATCAGCCATACATCCAGGAAGTTCCGGGACTTCGGCAAGATATAACTTATCTTCTTTACTCCAATAAATAATTATTTCATATTTGCTCATCATAAACTCTCAAATTAAGTTGATATTTTAAATTTTTGTAAAAAAATTATGATTATATAACTTTAACATACAAAAATAAATAGTATATCATCTTTATATAATAAGCATAGCCAGAGGTTAACAGTAAATCATAAAATTTTGTTATTATGACAATGTTTTATTTTGATATAATGATAATAAAAATAAAATTTTAAAAAAATTATCATGCTTATAACAATAGATAAAAAATACAGGATTTCTTTTGAGCCTTTGCCTTATAAAGATTTTAATATAATATTCCGGACAGGTAATTTAAAATAAGAATTCCCGGTATTCCGGATCATTATGACCTTTATTAAACTTCCCGATAAAAATTCTTTTTTTCAGTAATCTACAGATGGATAAAGGTCCTTTAAGCTATGCTGTGCTTAATGGATTAAAAAAAATATTTATAAAATCCTTGACACTGATAGTGATAAATGTTTCTATATGGAGAAACAAAATTGATTTTACAGTTAATAAAGGTTAAAAAAATGATCAGTAAAATTTTTAAAAAATATACATGGTGGTGGCTCTGGTTAAATTTACG
>JBNJGP010000236.1:0-2554 GCA_051747805.1 Candidatus Muiribacteriota bacterium | reverse complement strand
GTCATCAATTGTAATAATAAATGAGAAGCTATTAATAATTTTTTTATTTAATTTTTCTAAAAAAGTGTGGTCTTTAACAATAAGTCCCTTTACACAGCAAAGTTCCAGATTTTTTTCTATATTTAAAGAGTCTTCACCAGGATCAATTCCAACTACAGTTCCTCCGGCAATAAATATTCCCATTTGAATATATTCCCAGGAAAGAGATGTAGGAGCAATCAGAGCAACATTATCACCAGACCGCAAACCCGCATTAAACAATTTTTCAGCAATATTACAGGCAGAAGAGTAAAATTCAGTCCAGGAGTGACTCTGCCAATCTCCTTTTAAATTTAAGGTAAAGTGCGCTGCTTTTACAGGTGATTTTTCAACTCTTTTTTTCAGCATATCAGGAATATTTTTATACATACTAATTCCTTTTTCCTTATGAAGGAATTTCAGGGTCATAATATCCCTTTGGTTTAGTTATCTGTAAATCCTTTTCGTTTATGCCCAGCCACTCCATACTTCTTTTTGCATCTTTTCCAAGAAATGCCATATTACGTATCATAAAATTAACAACAGGAGCCATTATTCTCCAGTATGTCCTGCTGGCTTTTCCATCTCTTATCAATTGCGAAAATTCAGGATGATATGGATTATATCCGAAAAACTTCAAGTCAGAATACATCAAAAGCCAGTTAATAGGATAATTGCTGTAAATCGGGCTTGCGTGTTTTTTAGATTTAACCAGTCCCTTCTCAACAACAAACTTCATTATTTTATCCTGATTATAATCCCATGCATGAAATGGGGCCAGATATCTTGGGAAATTTGTTCCTTTTGGATATTTTTTTGGATTGTAAAAAAAATCTATTTCATCATTATCAATAACATTATCCTTTATCAAACCCGGAGGAGTCCAGTCTGTTTCGCATATAAGCTTCCTGGAAAATTCATATGTCATTCTTTCCGGTTCAGGCTGTCCGGGCGAATATCCTGCAAGAACCAAAGGAATATTTTTTTCTATGGCCAGCCTAATTGCGTCTCCTTCAAATAATGGTGCATAAACATATGATATAGTATAAACAGCCCCTCTTTCTTCCTGATTTTTCAAAAGATAACTAAAAATTTTTCTGTAGAAACTGTCTGGTGGAGTGTCGGAATAATGCCTGATATCGATTTTGTTTAAACATGTCTTAATATTTTCATGGGCAATATCAGGTATATTTATATTTGTAGTGTAACCAAGAACTTTAAGACCATATTCATATTTAAGCTTATAAGCTAAATAAAGACTGTCCTTGCCTCCGCTTATAGGCACAAGACAGTCATATTCTCCTTTGCCTTTACAGTCTGAAAGAGCTTTTTCCAGATCTTTTTTCCAAGCTTTTCTTAATTCCTCATCTACTTCATAATCTGATTTTTTTTCTCCCCTGCAAAAACTGCAGATACCAGAACTGTTTATATTTGCTTCGGGAACTTCTCCTGGCAGCAGACAAATTTTACAAGATTTCATCAGCAATCTCCCTGTTTTTTATAGTTTGTGTAAGCAAAATCAAAGACGGTAAAAAAAACAAATCTCCTATAACAGCAGCAACCATAATTATTGAGCTTAAAACACCAAAATATATTGTTGGAACAAATGAACTAAAAACAAGAGTTCCAAATCCAATTATTAAAATAAATGACGAGGTGATTATCGCCTTTCCTTTATCCATAATTGACATTCTAACAGCTTGAGAAACAGTTGCTGAAACTTTTGAATATTTAGAATAAGCGGTTAAAAAATGAATTGTATCATCAACGGCAATGCCCAGGGCCACAGCAGCTATAAGAGCTGTAGCTGCATTTAACGGTATACCGAAAAAACCCATTATTCCGAAATTGATAACAATAGGTATAAGATTAGGCACTATACTCAACATACCAAGTTTAAAAGACTTCATTATTACAAACATAATACTGATAATAATAAGACCGGCTATAAAAAGACTTTTGATCTGACTTTTTACCAGGCTATCTATCATCTTAACATCATTAAAAACTCTTCCAGTAATTTTTAGAGTGTACTCCTCAAAAGCACTATTTTCAATATAACTATTTATTTTTTTTATAATTTTTTTCTGTTCTTTTGTTGAATCTTCAGAAATTCTGACAGAAATTCTTGCGTGATCAAAATCAGGGTTAACGTATTCTTCAATATCATCAGAGTTGTATATCAAAAGATATTGAGAAACCATTTCTTTTGATTTTGGAATTTTGAAAAAGTCTTCTTTTTCATTATGAAACGACTTATTCATGTCTTTTAAAAAATCAACAAAAGAAAGAGTCTTGTCAACGCC
This sequence comes from Candidatus Muiribacteriota bacterium, assembly GCA_051747805.1. GTDB lineage: Bacteria > Muiribacteriota > Muiribacteriia > Muiribacteriales > Muiribacteriaceae > JBNJGP01. The sequence goes on along the minus strand of JBNJGP010000236.1, from coordinate 230 downwards.
TTTTGTTTTATCTATATAATCCTGTATAGTTTCAATTACTTTCAATGATTCAGGTTTTTTAAAGGTGTCTTCATTTTTCCCTTTTATTGATATATCAAAAGTTGAAAGGCCTGCAAGATTTTGCTTGATAAACTGATTTGACTGAGAAAGATTGCTGTCTTTTTTAAAATATTCCATGACATTAGTTTCAGTATTTATATTCATTGCGGAATAAATAGAAGCAGCAATTA
>JBNJGP010000235.1:0-2563 GCA_051747805.1 Candidatus Muiribacteriota bacterium | reverse complement strand
GAACTACACTCGTTTAATCTAAAATGTCCTTAATAATATTATTACCAGACTCATGTTTACAATGAATATTTAATGCTTTTTCAGCTAGTTCACAAAGAACAAGAGATTTATTTTATCATCAGTACACAATAAATATTCCAAAAATCCTGCCTTAACGAAAAAATACGCAAATGTATAAATACATTTCCTTTGGTGTCTGAACAAAACCAACTTTAAGCTTATTTCTGGGGAAATTATAATTCAGCCTTCAGTATATTAAGAATTATTATCATCTTCAATCATTCTGCATCCTGAGGGTAATATCTTTTTGCACATTTTTCACAAATCCCGTGGCTGAATTGGGCCTCGGAATGTTCTGTAATGTATTTTTCAATTTGGTTCCAGGCTCCCTTGTCATCTCTGATATTATGGCAATGCATACAAATCGGAATAATTCCTTTGAGCGCGCGGAGTTCTTCTTCCAGTTTGAATTTTAAGGCTGCCTGAGCTTCAACTCTTTCAGTTACATCAATACAGCTTCCTATATATCCTGCAAAGTCTTTGTTATCATTATAAAACGGCACTCCTCTGTCAAATATCCACCGATATACTCCATCATACCGAATCAGACGATACTCCATCTCGAAAATTTCACGTTTTTTAAAATGACTCAGAAATATTTCCATACAACGATCATAATCGTCGGGGTGTACCCCTTTGGTCCAGCCAGTGCCGTATTCTTCGTCAATAGTTAGGCCTCTGAATGTTAGCCAGCGTTCATTAAAATAATCACAGAGAGCTTCTGTATTGGCTCTCCATATTAAAATAGGCGCCTGTTCAATTAATGCCTGATATTCTGATAGTGTAAGCATACTCACAACCCTCCGGTTATTTAAATATACACAGTGAAGATTTTATAAACAGGATACCATAATTAAAAGCTGCCTGTCTTAATTTTATAAAAATTTGTTTTTTTTATGTAAAATTTAAATGGCCAGGTCATGGGTATTAACTTTTTAATGATCCTTTTTTTGTAAACCTGATTTGAATATTCCAAACAGATGGTGAAATAAAAAATCTAATTATTATTTGGCCGAAAACCAGAATTTTTTGCTCAGTTACGACAGATGAAAAATTTAACCGCAGGAATACTGGAGTATTTTGAGGATTAAATTTTGATTCTAACGCAGAACTAGGCAAAAAAGGCAGTTTTCGTGCAGCAACTAATTAACTGCCCGAAACTAACTGCTAAACTTCAAGCATAGAAACCATTTCTTTGACTCTTTTTTTTATATCTTCAATATCATCTGCTTTAATATCAAGATTTTCTTCCTCTATAATACGTTCAACACCTAACAGAGAATAGTCAGGGCCGAATACGCTGTTTTCACAAAAAGCATACAAGGACAAAAGAATAACTGAAGCAATTGGTGATAAAGATTTTTTGGCTGATGGATTATAAATATAGTTAACTGAAGTATTAACAAATTCAGGGCTGAATTCCCATTCACTCAATATTTTTGATGCAAATGCATAATGATGCTTTTCTATTACAGATACTGCTACATCTATTGAAAGCTCCTTACCATTCATCTTTTTTCTCTCCATTTCAGCAACTATAACAATCATAAAAAGCCTGCCTATATTGCTCAACAGACCCATTTCAAAGGGATAACCCTTTTTGGAAATATTCAGATGTTCTGCTATTGCCTGGGTTGCAAATGCAATGGATATGGAAAAATCAAAAAGATTTGAAAGAAGTGCACTATACCTCTTGTTTTGGGTCACAAAAAGCTTTTTAGAACATACTGCAGAAACGAGTTGATGAGTTTCAGAAAGGCCAAGCCTGTTAACAGCCTCTTTTACTGTTGAATTTCTTTCTATTCCTCCGAAATATGCTGAATTGGAAAGGCTTATAATCTTTGCAGAAATGGTTATGTCCTGTTTTAACAGCTCTCCTATATCTTCGGAAGATGCGTCATTATCAAGAAGGTCTTTAAAATTAAAATATATATCCGGAAGGGTTGGAAGATCTATATCAGACTTTATATATGCCTTTTCAACATTTTTATAAAGATTTTTAGCACCTTCCTTTTTAAGGTTTAGCTTAGTATTTATTTTTTCATATACATTACCAGCATTAAGCGGAGAAATAAGTAAACCGCTGCATCCGCATCTGTAAAACTCAAAAACCTTTTTTTTATCAGGTTTTTCACTGAGAATAATTATAAGAAGCTTATTTTCTTCATCAATATCCTGATCAGCCTCTTTCTTTCTTATTTGTGAGATTATAGCTGTATTATCAAAATCTTTTAAAAAATCAGATATAAAGACAATATCTACATCTGAACTTTCATCACACTTAAAAAATGTAAACGCCTTTTTCCCGGACTTAAAGACTTTTACATCGCTGTATTCAGATAAAATATTTTTTAACTCTTTTAATCGTTTTTCATCTTTATCTACAATTATTGATTTCAAATAAAATGACCCCTGCCAAATTTAAATTTAAACAATCCTGATTTATTATTAGGCCCAAAATAGAATTATTTGTTCACCAACTATTTACATCAAAACAATTTCT
>JBNJGP010000234.1:0-2565 GCA_051747805.1 Candidatus Muiribacteriota bacterium | reverse complement strand
TTTTTTCATATCAAATCTTCCCATTTAATTATTTCATCTTTTTTCAAATCACGATTTACCTTTCTACCAATCAAGTATGGATATTCATATGGTTTTATACCAGTACCTGGTCTTTTATAAAGTAAATCACCTTTAGTTAAAACTTCACTTTTTGAAATATCTCTGGCTGAAACTATACATCTTCTGAATTTTTTTAATTTTTCCAACTCTCTATCAGACCTAACTCTTCTATATTCACCTAAACACTCAGTAATTTTTTTAGACTCTTCACATATATATTTTAATTCAACAGGATCTGCTGATATTTCATGATCCCAGCCTTCCATATTTTTATCTAAAGTAAAATGTTTCTCAATCAAACATGCACCAAGTGCCACAGAAGCTATTGGAACTGAAGTGCCGAAAGTATGATCAGAAAAACCTATTGGATATTGATATACTTTCTGTAACATTTTTATATTATTAAGATTTACTTCAGAATTGTCTGGCGGATAAAGTGAAACACAATGCAGAATGACAATTTGTGTATTTCCTGCTTGTTCAATGACTTTAACAGCTCTGTCAATTTCTTCAATGGTTGCCATTCCTGTGGATAAAATAACTGGTTTCATAGTTTTAGCCGCATATTCAAGTAAATCAATATTATCTATATCCATAGATGCAATTTTTAAAAAAGGAACATTGATTTCAATTAGTAAGTCAACCTCTTTTTTAGAGAATGGAGTTGAACAAAATGTAATATCTAATTTTTTACAATATTCTGCTAATTCAAAATGTTGATCTTTTCTCAAATAGTATTTATCTACCATTTCTTTTAATGAACCAAAATGTTTTTTAGGATTATCATCATATTTTTGATTAGCATTATACTCAGCCTCGCAAATTAAAGACTCTGAATCCCAGGATTGAAATTTAACAGCATCGGCTCCGCATTCTTTTGCTTTATCTATCGTTTTTTTTGCAAGTTCCATATTTCCATTATGATTAGCTCCAATTTCAGCTATTATATAAGGTGTATTAAAATTTTTTATAACTTTTTCATTAAAGCTAACTTCACTAAACATTATAACTCCTCAAGTATTTTTAAATTAATATTTTCCCACCATAAAAATTCATTTGAATTATTATTAATATATTTTAAATATTTAGTTAACAAATAACAATTATTTTTTAAAACTTTGTCCAACTTTTCAAGGTCTTTAATTTCTTTAATAAATGTTTTATTAATTTTGGAAAAATTTTCATAAAAATTTTTCTTAATATTTAATTGTCTCAAAAATGTATTTTTATCAATTTTTTGCTCGCCACCAATAATAATATTATTATGTTGACGGTAATAAGTATAAACATTTGATAAAAACTTACCTTTATATCCTTTGTTTAATAAATATAAATAAATCCACCAATCTACTGCAACAATATTTTCAGGAATAAAAAAATCTGAAAAATCCATTTTTTTTAAATTAATTGCAGAGTTTGATAACCCAATGAAATTTTTGTTTATTAATGGCTTTATAGTAAAAACAATTTCTTCAATATTTTTGTTTTTGAAAAATGATGTTTTTTTTGTTTTAATACCATTTTGATTTACTAAAAATATTTCAGTAAAACAAAAATCATATTTTTCAAGGCATTTTTTAGTTTCTTCCACTCTGTTTTCTGAGTAAAAATCATCGCAATCTGTAAAAATTAAAATACCATAATCTCTTTTTATTATTTCATTAATACAGAATTCTCTAATTTTTTCAGGTGACATTTTTTTACTACTTTGAATAAAAAAGAGATTTATATCAAATGTATTTAATAACGAAATTTCTGATTCAGAAACACCATCTAAATATAAAATTAAATCAAAATTTTTATCATTTTGATTATTAATTGATTCAAAGTATTGAGGTAAATATTTTAAAACATTGGGATATATAACACCTAAAACTGCTGATTTGCTCATTTATTTTCTTTAATCCGTTTTGCAGGTATTCCTACCATTACATTATTATCTGTAATATCTTTGTTAAAAAGGCTGGAAGCACCTATAATATTATTATTACCAATTTTAACACTTTGATTTATAGCGGAATTACTTCCAATAAAATTTTCATTGCCAATTTTCACATCACCATTTACTATAACCCCTGTAGAAATATGACAAAAATCTCCTATCTCAGCGTCATGTTCAATTATAGCTTTTGTATTAATAATACAATTTTTCCCGATTTTTGTATTTGCATTAACAAAAGCATTATGCATAACAATAGTTCCCTCATCAATTTCAGAATACTTAGATACATATGCTGTTGAGGCAATAATAACAGGCAATTCACAATTGTATTTTTTTGCTTCCTTATAAATATTTTTTCTTACATTAACATTTTTAATTTGACCTAAAGTAATAAGAAAAGAAAAATCTTTTTGTGCCAGCTCTGAAATCATTTCATCCGTACCAATAATTTTATAACCAAGTATTTCTTTACCCACATTTTCTTTTTTATCTAAAACACCTACAATATCATATTTCTTTGTACTTTCTACAACATCAATACAAGACTTACAATGTCCACCGCC
>JBNJGP010000233.1:0-2584 GCA_051747805.1 Candidatus Muiribacteriota bacterium | reverse complement strand
AAACAATAGGTCATTATATACAAAAAGAGAGCTTATTGATCCGGAACTGAAATCTGTAATAACTTTATCGATCTCAGAATTTTCATATTTATATATATCTATTCCCGAATTTGTACCTGCAAAAATATAATTGCTGTAAACTCCATAACTTTGGGGGGTTGAAGTCTTAAGATTTATAGATGTATTTACCGCAGGAGCTGCTGATGTGTTTTTAAAAATATAGAGTTTGTCAGAATCAGCTCCTGCAAAAGTATTCATGAATTTTTTTACATATAAAGGGTTGGAATCAGTCTTTATTTTTCCAATAAATTTTGGTTCAGAATTATCTTTTGAGTTAAAAAAGAAAAAGCCCGGTGAGTTTGCCCCTGATGATGCAGCAGCTAAAGCAGAATCCGATTTGTCGATTGAAGTGAAATTATAAAACTCTCCTGTGGAGCTTGGATTAATAGAATTATTAATATATATTTTTGAAAGGCCTTTGTTTATATCAGCAAGGTAAACTTCATTAGGAGGGTGGTGTTTAATGCTGTATGCATTTTTATAGTCATCATCGTTTGATTGCTCAGTTTGATATATTTCAACCCCTTTGTCATTAGTGCTTACAGGGTTTATAATATCTACTTTTGCAAAACCGTTATCTCCGTCTGCAATATATGCAAAATAATTATCTACATTAAGTGAGTTTGCTTTAATAAGATCATCGCATCTTCCAATATTGACAGGATCTTCAAATTTGAATTCATCTTCCTGTCTGTTTTGACGTTCAGTATCTATGAATTTTAATTTGGCAACAGCTGCTTTTTCCTCTTCAGCAGAACGGTCTGTTATAAATATATATGGAATATCGCCAATAATGCTAGTTGTTATATCGTTTGCAAGCGTAATGCTGTTGTAAAAAGAGGTCCGAAGGTCTTTTCCTGCGACAGGATCAGGGTCATCAACCTCAGGTTGTAAAACATTTTCCGGAGCATCAGGTGTGGTCTGTTCAAGATTGGGGTCTTCCTGGTATGCATCAGAAATATCTTCATATGAATCATCAGGCGAAACAGGGTTGTCGTATTCTTCCGGGTCTGTAACATCAAAAATTTTTAATCCATAGTATAGATCGAGAATACAAAGGTAATCCTTTGACTCGTATGTAAATAAGTCAAGATCAAAATAACCGCCGGTGGTAAGTTTATCTGAAAGGCCGTCCTGCCTGTAACCGCTGACATATGACGGAGATGCAGGCGTTGATATGTCAAAAATCCTGAATCCGTAAGCATCATCTGCAACAAAAAGATAATTATCTTTTATTTTTATTCCTGCAGCATTAATATAGTCCCTTACTTCTCCCTGCAAAAATCCGGGATCTTCAGGCGCATCTTTTATTTGGGCTAATACATTTAAATTGTCAATATCTGAATAATCTATAATAAAAACACCTGATTTACCTGCAGCTGTATAAATTCTTTTATTCTGAGAATCTAAGAGAAGCGCCTGAATATTAAATTTAGTACCAAGTGTAAAATTATTTTGAAATGTAATGTCATTTTTAGAAAAAATTTTTATTTCACTGCCAGAGCCGTGGAAAATATAATTATCATCATAAACAACAGAATCATCAGCTAAAAAAGGCCATTCTGATTTTTTCTGAATAGTAAAAGAATGAACACAAAAAGATGACACCATTAAAAAAAACAGACTTAATAGAAATATATTAAAAACTGAATTGAGCTTCAAAACTTACCCCTTTCTCATCTCCGGTTCTTTTTTGCATTGTTACTGAATATTTTTCATTTTCAAAAAGACTGATCCCGAAAACAAAACCTCTGTTTCTGGAGGTTTCAAGTTTTTCATTGTAGGAAAAGCCGGTTTCAGAAAAATATGTCCGGCCTATACTGAATTTTTCATCACCAGTGTAATTCGATATTCTTGGTCCGAAAAAAACTTTTGCATGTTCAAAAGAGCCTATTAATAAAAAAGAAGCCTGAATTTCATCTATTTCGGCTTCATATTTTATATTGTCCCGTCCACCGTTGTTCGAATTTATGGAATGTCTTCTGTACTGAACATCGAGATGACCGTAAATATTTTTAAATATTTTATCTACATTTTTTTTGTAAGTGTTAAAAGCTAAACCTCCGCCGTAAATAAAAATTGAGTTATCAGTTACTGTATAACTATCAGGACCTGTATAGATACCTTTTACAGATTGATCCAGGAGACTCAATGTCGATGAAAATCTTCCTGTTCCTGCTTTTGCATATATATAAGTTGAGTCAAATAAAACTACTCCAAATTCTGCTTCAGTAATATCTGTAAAATTTTCAGAACTTCTAGTTCGTGAATGGTGGCGGGGATCTTCTTCATCTTCAGCATCTGGGTTTTTGTACAAAAACTGATCTATCTGTTTTGGGAGTTTGTTTTTCTGATGATCATATCTTAGAGCGATATTAAATTTAAACAAGTCCGGCTTTTCACTGTTTATTTCACCTGAAAGTTCACTTATTCCTGAAACAGGTGCTGCTGATACCGGAGTTGAAGTAAAGCTAAGAATTAATATAGAAATAATCATCAAGCATATTTTTTTCAAAAAACAAAC
>JBNJGP010000232.1:0-2630 GCA_051747805.1 Candidatus Muiribacteriota bacterium | reverse complement strand
ATTAAATATGAGAATCCTTTTATCTAGTCAACCTAAATATATTAGAATTGCCTATGTTTTTAAGGGGTACAGCGGTTTTTTTAAAAAACGATAGTTTTGCATTCTTTTTCCTGGAAATTATATCAAAATTTTTATTATCATAAAAAACCACTTGATAAAGATCATTATTATTCTTTTTTAAAAAAAACTGATATCCAGAAAAAAAATCTTTATCAAAATTGATTTCCTGGTCAATATTATTCCTTGATAAAATCAGTTTATTTTTTTTTACATCAGCTTTGTTAAAATCGATAATTATGATTTTGCTGCATATAAGTTCAGGTAAAAAATTAATATTAAAGTCGATACTTGTGATTTTTTGTATTACTTTGTCCGGATTTGAATATGTCTTTATTTTTGAGCTTCCGTCTTCATTAATAAAGAGTGTGTCGCCGTCATATGCAATTGTAAGAACAGGCATTCCAATAGGTGAGAGAACTTCTATCCTGAATTTTGATTTTCCGTCAGAAGCATAAGCTATATTATATTCTTTGATCTCCTGCTCAGATTTAACTCTTAACTCTGCAAGCCCTTTTAAAGGTACAGATTCAGAATTGATTTTTTTTATTTTTTTTAGGATTTCAGAGGCCGGATCTGAGATTACAGGGTCGATAGCTTTATGGTATTTATTACCGCAGCTGCTGAGAAAGGAAAAAAATAATAAAATAAAAAATAAATAAAAATTCTTTTTTATCAATTTTTAACTTCCTCTATCTTTTCTTTCACAGTCTGGTTTTCAGGATCAATTTTGAGTGCTTTTTTATAATTTTCCAGAGCTTTTTTCAAATCGTCTTTGTGTCTGTATACATCCCCCAGGTGCTCATAAATTATGGGGTCGTCTTTAACAAGTTTTGCTGCTTTTAGAAGATGTTTGAGTGCTTTGTCAATTTTTCCCTGTTTAAAATATACCCAACCGAGGCTGTCTGTAATATATCCGTCATTTTCTTTTAAAGCCAGGGCTTTTAAAATCATTTCCTCAGCCTGATCAAGATTAATCCCCATATCTGCATAAGTATATCCAAGATAATTAAGAGTATCTGGATTATCAGGCTTCAGATTAAGAGCTTTTTTCATCATTTCTATAGATTTTTCTTTATTATTCTGCTTGTCGTAAACTACTCCGAGCCTGTAATAAAATGACCATAGCCTGTCATCTTCAGATGCAAAATCAAGACCTTTTTTATAGGTGTTTACTGCTTTTTCATACTCTTGCTGTTCTTCATAAATATTTCCAAGAGTTATAAGAAGCAGACTGTTTTTTGGGTTTACTTCAAGAGCTTTTTTAAGAATTGAAACCGCTTTTTTATAGTTTTTGTTGTCTGCATGAATAAAAGCTGATGTTGCTGAAGCATTTGTATAGTTTTCCGAGTCATCGGGTATAGATTTATATGCTGATAAAGCTTTGTTTTTAAAGCCCTCCTTGCTGTAAAGAGCTCCAAGAACCATGTAAATTTTATCATCTCCTGTTGACTGATAAATTTTGGACACAAGAAAATCACTTTTTTTAAACTCTTTATTTTTTATGTAATTGTGAAGAAGTCTGTTTATGTCTTTTTCATTTTTACTGTATTCTTCGGCAACAGGCTTAAAAGTATTATCTGCTTCTTCATAGTCGCCGTGATTATTGTAGTAAAATGAAAGCTCAACCAGAGGTTCGATTCTGTCAGGTTTTAAAGATATGATTTCTCTGAAAAGATTGGTGATTTCTTCTTTGTTTTCAGAATTGTCACTCATTTTTTTTATTGTTTCTATTAGGCTGAGTTTTGGCTGAATTCTGTCCGGCTGAGATTTAACTGCTTTATAAAGAGTATCCCTTGCATGCTGATATTTTTTTGTTCCAAGATATGTTTCTCCTAGATGATAATATAGAAAGTAGTTATCTTCGGTTTTTTTAGAAGCTTTTTCAAAAATTTCAATAAGCTCTTCTGTTTTGCCCATATTTTTATAAAGATATGAAAGTGCAATCGGTGCTTTTGAATTATCAGGGTCAAGTTCAATAATTTTTTTGTAAATTTCAGCAATATCTTCTACTGGTTTATTTTGTAGTGCAGCAGCAGCAGCTTTCAATCCAAGGGCTCTGGTATCATCAGGGTGCTTTTCAAGTACTTCATTTATTAGTGTTTCTGCTTTTTCAGCTTTTTTGATAATAATATATTTTCTTGCAAGAGCTTTTTTGAGAAAATATGAATCACTGTCTTTTTCATGTGCTTTTATAAGAAATGAAATTGATTTTTTAGTGTCATTATCTTTGAGAGCAAGCTCAGATACAAGAAAGTTAAAATAAGAATTGCCTTCAGGGATTATTTTTACCTGTTGTATTTTTTTATTTTTTTTTTGAGACTGAACTGATTTGTCTGTATTTTTTGCAGCACAACCTGTTAAAAGCAGAGAAAGTAAAGCAAATAAAATTATCTGCTTTACTTTCTTGTGATGCATTAGAATATATGAAGTTTTAATCGTCATTATTATAGCCCGCATAAGATTGAAAGTCCGGGATTTCTTTTATGAAGTAATCTTTGACTTTTTTGATTATAGATTTTTCAACCTGTCTTACCCTTTCTCTTGAAATCTGGTATTTATCTCCCAGATCC
>JBNJGP010000231.1:0-2635 GCA_051747805.1 Candidatus Muiribacteriota bacterium | reverse complement strand
TAATGTTTTTGGTTACAACTGTTTTTTTGACTCATACATATATTGAAGAATTCTACTGGCTTTTAATGTTTCCCGTTTTTTTAAAAAGATGTCTGGATAATTCGTTTATGGATTTGGAAAATGAAAAATAAACTGAGTATTTTAACTTTTCACAGAATTACTGAAAAACAACAAAATTACTTTATACCCCCAATGGCTATAACATCCTCTGGTTTTGAAGCACTTATAAAAAATATTTCTCATTTTTATAAGTTTGTTGATTTGAAAACTGCAGCAGATAAAATAAAAAATAATGAATATACAGGAAACAGCGTAGCCGTTTCTTTTGATGATGGTTATAAAGATAATTATGATATCGCTATGCCTGTTTTAAAAAAATATAATATACCGGCAACATTTTTTGTGCCTGTAAATCAAATAGATAATAATGAACCTTACTGGTGGGATTTTCTTTATTATATAGTCAAAAATTACAGAGAGAGGTTAGTTTCTTTTTTTGAAAAAGAAACTAAGAATTTTTCCGAGTTCCAAAGTATTAATCGAAATATTCACTTGTCTGAAGATATGTATTGCAGAGTTTTGGTCCAACAAATCAATTCAATGACAGAAACAGATAGAATAACTTTTTTAGAAAAGCTTAAAAATTCTTTTGGAGCTTATGATGGAAAAAGACTGCTTATGAACTGGAATGAAATTAAAGACCTTAAAAAACAGAATTTTTCTATAGGTTCACATACCTTAAGTCATATACCATTAACAGATTTGAATGAAGCTGAAGTTGAAAAAGAAATTAATTTGTCCAAAAAAATATTGGAGAAAAGAATTAACAGCCCAGTTAATGGATTCTGCTATCCCAGGGGAGCCTGGAATAAAGATATAGAGTCGATTGTTAAAAAAGCAGGTTATGATTATGCAGTTACAACAGAATATGGAACAAATTCAAAAAAATTCAATTTATACTCCATGAAAAGAAAAAATATCTCAGATTATATGGGGTTAAGAAATTATTTTCCCACACCATTCTATTTATTGGAAATTTCAGGTGTTTTAGATCCTTTTTTATCCAAAAGAAGATAAACTTTTAACATAATTTGAAAAAATGAAAAAAATATTGGTAGTTTCTCCTTTTCCGCCTCCCTTTGGCGGAATGGCAGTACAGGCAGAAAAGCTCTGTAAAAATCTTAAAAATGAAGGTTTGTCAGTTGATACAGTTGAAACTAATATAACCCTTTCAGGATCATTCAAGTTCTTTGAGTCAATACCGATCCTCAGAACATTTTTAAGAGTTTTATTTTTTCTTTTTAAATTAAAGAAAAAACTGAAAAAAACAGATACTGTTTTTTTTCTGACCGGTTTTTATAATTATTTTTTTTGGGTGACACTTCCGTCAATAATTTTGATCAAAATTAGTAAAAAAAAAATAGTGTTGAGCGCAAGAGGAGGGGGAGCAAAGTCTTTTTTTGTAAAATACCGATTTGTTTGCAGGTTTATTATTCAAAAAGCAGATTATGTAATTGTACCTTCTGAATTTTTGAAAAATATTTTTTGGAAGAAATTAAGGTTAAATACAATTATAGTCCCAAATATTGCAGATTTAAATCAATTCATTTTTTTGAGAAGAAATGTTTTTAAGCCAAAGCTTATTGTTACACGTTCCCTTGAGCGTATATACGGAATTGACACAGTGATTAAGTCTTTTTATGAACTGCAAAAGTCATTTCCTGAAGCCGAGCTTGGTATTGTTGGGGGAGGGAGCCTTGAAAAAGAGCTGAAAGAACTTGTTTGTAAACTGGAAATTGAAAATAAAGTTTCTTTCTATGGTGAAGTCGGGCATGAAAATTTACCTTTAATGTACAGTAAATATGATATTTTTGTTAATGCTTCAAAAATTGATAACCTTCCCGGTTCTATACTTGAAGCCTTTGCATCAGGACTGCCTGTAGTTTCAAGCAATTCCGGAGGTATTCCTTATATGGTAAAACATAACTACTCAGGACTGCTTTGCGAAGCAGATGATTATAAGTCTTTAACTTCAAATATACTAAAAGTTATTAATGATCCTGATCTGGGTTATTATCTCTCAGCCAATGCTTTTAAAGAGCTGGAAAAATATACCTGGCCTAATATAAAAACTATAATTTTGCCGATGCTTTAAAATGAAAACAAACATATACATTACAGTTGATACCGAAACGAGTATAGGTGGTGCCTTTTCCAACCCTTTACTGAAACCTGTGGGAAAAGAAAAAAGAATCTATGGTAAAATTGGTAATGAGTATTACGGCATACCTCTTATTATGGATATTGCAGATTCACATGGATTAAAAATTACTTTTTTTGTAGAGGTTTTAAATCATTATTATTTTGGAAAAGATGATAATTATGAAGTCTGTCAGTACATATTAAAAAGAGGTCATGATGTTCAGCTACATATTCATCCAAATTATCTTAATTTTAAACTGGATGAGCCTCAAAGGCGTCTTTACTCAGATAATATGTGTGACTATGACTTAGATACACAGGTTGAACTGATAAAGCAAGGAAAAGAGCTTTTAAAAGAATTTGGGGTAGATAACCCTGTTGCTTTCAGGGCTGGTAATTACGGAGCTGATCTTAATACTGTTAAAGCTTTGAA
>JBNJGP010000230.1:0-2659 GCA_051747805.1 Candidatus Muiribacteriota bacterium | reverse complement strand
ATTCATATTAAAGAAGAGTTTTTAAAAAGTTATTTTAACAATGTAGAAGGTGATTTTAAACCACTGCAGATATTCAATAAAAATATTAAATCAATTAAATTAAATGATCCTCAGTACAATAAACTAAAATATATTACAGAAAAATTAATATTTGAATCGACAAAAAAACAGCCTGGATATCAGTCGATCATTCATGCTTACCTTTTAGAAATGTTTGTTATAATTTTTAGACTTACAGAAGAAAATAGTTTCTCCGAAAAAAAAGCTGATTCTTCAAATCAAAAACTGCATCAGATAATTGAATATATTAATCATAATTATAAAAACAATCTTACTCTAAAGGGAATTGCTAAAAATTTATATATCAGCAAATATTACTTGAGCCACTTTTTTAAAGAAAAAACCGGTTTTACTGTTATAGAATTTGTTAACAGCCGACGTATAATTGAAGCACAAAAAATGCTGACCAGCACCAACTTAAGCATTACTGATATTGCAGTAAGTGTTGGTTTCAATTCTTTGAATCACTTTGAAAGAACATTTAAAAAAATAAATGGTGTTACACCAACACAATATCAAGAAATGGAAAGTCCCGGGAGGTAGTTTGAATGGATAATGTCAAAAAGAAATCTATCAAAAATTTTTTGGAAGAAGATTTTCATATAATTCATCGAAAAAATACTTCAACTGCGAAAGTAAATAAACACCACCATAATGCATATGAAATAATAATTCAGAACAATGGTACCGGTAGTTTCTTTATCAAAGATAAAAATTATAATATGAAAGCTCAAACTCTGTTTTTGATTAATGAATATGATATTCACCACTATTTTTTCCCGGAAAAATTAAAAACATATGATCGTTTTGTTCTTTATATAAAATCTGATTTTCTAAATAATTATTTTAATTATATTAAAGACGATTTTAAACCGGTAGACATTTTTAAAAAAGAAATTAAATGTCTTAAATTAAATGAACCAGAATATAAACAATTAAAATTTTTATCAGAAAGAATGATTCTGGAACTGACTAAAGAAAAAACAGGATATAGATCAATTGTCAATTCTTATCTACTTCAATTTTTTGTAACAATTCATAGACTACTGGAAAACAATAAATATAATGGTTTAAAGGAAAAAGGAAAAAATGAAGGACGGCTTCAAAAAATAATCGCATATATTGATGATAATTATAAAGAGAATATTACTTTAAATGAAATTGCTGAAACACTATATATAAGTAAATATTATCTCAGTCACTTTTTTAAAGACAAAACCGGTTTTACCATAATAGAATTTTTAAATAACAAAAGAATTATCGAAGCTCAAAAAATGCTAAAAAACACAAATCTAAATGTCACTGATATCGCAATGAATGTCGGCTTTAATACTCTAAATCATTTTGAAAGAACATTTAAAAATATAAACGGTATTACACCAACACAATATCGAAATATAAACAGCAATAATTTTTAGAGCAGTCTAACTGCTCTTTTTTTTATATAATATAAAAAGCTCCTCCCGATAAAAATTAAATGTCCTTCAGGAGGAGTATATAATCTAACAGAAATTTATAATATAATCAATAATTTTGTATCAAAAAATATTACTTCAAATAATTATTATGTTATTCTAATACAAAATTGGGGACAAACAGGACTGCAGTAACCGCAGAGTATACATTTTTCGTGATCCACTGTAACCTTATCATCAACAATGGAAAGTGCATAATTAGGACAGGTTTCTATGCATTTTAAACATTTTATACACAGCTTATTCAATATAGTAAGCTTTTTCTTCTCTTTTTCTATTTTCATATCCTCGGTTATTTTTTCACCGGCAAACATTTTCAGATTTAAATCCACTTCTTCTTTTGCAACCATTCCAACTGCAATAGAATCTATAAACTCTTTATTTAAAACAAATTCAAAGGCCTCATTTATATCATCAATCAAATTACCTCCCGCAAGAGGCTTCATTGCATAAACAGCTTTGCCAGAATCATGTGCATACTTCAATGCCAGGCTCATATCTTCTCTGCTTCCATCTACTATTCCTCTGCCTGTTATATTATAAATTGCAAAAACAACATCAATATTCTCATTTTCTGCTGCCCTTTTTACAACTTCAACATAGTGGGTGGCAATTCCAATATTTTTTATTTTACCCTTTATTTTCAGATCAATCAGTGCACGCAGAGCTTCTTTTCTTTTTGTAAAAGGCTCTGACTCTCTGGCAGCATGGATATGAAATATGTCGAAATATTCAATTCCTAATTTTGTTAAGCCATTCTCGACATGCTCTACTACCTCCTCATACGTCTCAGCATGTGATTTAGAAGCTATTACAAAATCTTCCCGGTCCAAATTTTTAATTACTGGAGCAATATAATCATAAGTTCTGTACATTTCTGCAGTATCAATAAAATTTATGCCTGAATCAAAAGCATATTTGATTACCTCTATACCATCATTTAACGGCATGTTTTTCTGTGCTGGCCCAAGTGGAAGTGCACCAAAACACATTTTGCTAACTTCCAGATCAGTACCTCTTAATAATCTTTTTTCCATTATTCCACCCCTCTTCAATTTAATATATAAACATAAATTTTTCATCTCAATCCAAACTATATCACTCAAAAACTATAATATTATAAG
>JBNJGP010000229.1:0-2667 GCA_051747805.1 Candidatus Muiribacteriota bacterium | reverse complement strand
TCTACATTTTGAATTGCTGCCGGATTGTAAAAGAAAATACCTGTTCTGTCCAAGCCATTTGCAGTATATGCTCTTCCCATTCCAAGACTACGCATATTATCAAGTCGAGTGGGAGATACATCTGCATTTGCAGCTATTGTAAAACCTAACATTAAAACCATTAACAAAATTGTTTTTTTCATTAATATCCTCCGTGTACTTAATTTTAATTTTTTGTACAATTTCGGATATTATAAATTATATTAATGGATATTACAAGTATATTTAATTGAAAATTACTGACTTCTGTAGATTAAAATTTATTACGAAAAAAATCACAACCAAAGCTATTAAAGCAGTTATGAAAAGACACTGAATTAAGCGATTTTATATATAATCAACTTGCTAATAAATCTTTTATTCTTGTATCCAGCGTCATTTTATACATTGCTATTTCCTTATCTGTGAATCTTCTTTTGTTTTTTTGTTTTCTTTTTTCCATGGTTACCCTCCTGAATTTTTTATAATTTCCATAAAAACGGAATTCTTACCGGTTTCATCATAATACTCTTAATTTTTGTCCAGAAAGAAGTATTAACTTCCTCCATTATTTTTTCCTGTTTTCTTTCAATATGACTTAACTTAGTATAAAGTTGCGTCATCATTTTTTTTATATCCTCGGTTCTCTGAGTAACAACAGCATTTTTTGAATTAATTTCCTTATAATTATTCTGCATATCTAAAAGAGTTGTTTCAACTTCAGAAAATTTTTCAAACTCTGATTTAAGTGATATAAGCGCATTCTCAACGCCTTCAATTTTTTCGATTGGAAAGTTATTTATATTTGAACTTTCAGATATATTTTCTTCGTTATTAATTGTTACCTGTTTTGTAACCTCGGGTATTCCTTCATTTTTAAATTTATTATTTATTTCTTTAATAGTAAGATTTTCCATTTTATTTAAAGTTCTTATAGTCATTAAAAAATCAACATCACAGTCTGAAAAAATTAATCTATTAAACTTACCTCTTTCAAGCCCTTTGAAATATTTTCTAAACTTCTTTACATAATGATGTACAGTGTCAACTGATATATCTGTGAACTCTGATACTTGCTTCACATCATATTTCGCCATTTTTCCTCCCAAAAGAAACCTTTTGCTGCACTATAATAATTATCGGCAGATTAGATTTTTAATTAAGTATGTTCATTGGATTTTCAAACTTGCCATCTTTTCTAAGCCCGAAATGAAGGTGGGGAGCCGTAGATACTCCTGTATTTCCAAGAGTTCCAATAACCTGGTTCTGCTTAACGTTTGTTCCGTTTTTAACTTTTATTTCATTAAGATGTGCATAAATAGACTGATAACCATTTTTATGCTGAATTATAATAAGATTTCCTGAATTTCCTTTATAAGAAGAAAAAACAACTTTTCCAGCTGAAGCGGCTCTAACTGAGGTTCCTTTGGAATTTTCAATATCTATTCCATTATGAAACGTTCTTGTACCATAGACTGGATGGGTCCGCCAGCCGTATGGAGACGAAACATTACCGTTAACCGGCCACGAGGCAATGCTGGAGTTAAACTTTTTAATATTTGTTTTATTTACAAAAAAAGGATTATTGTTTGGAATTTTTATTCTGGTATTTTTTGAAAAACTATTTTTTTCTATTTTTAAAGAATTTAATTCTTTAACTTCATTCAAGGTAGCATTAAATAAAAATGCTGTTTCCTGAAGTGTTCTAGATTTTTCTAAAGTTAAATATCTTATATCATCTGGTGGTATTTTTAATTCCTGATTAACCTGAAGTTGAGATGAAGTTATTTTATTAGCATACTGTAAAGTAGAAACATATAGTCCAAATCTCTGAGCTATAAGCCATAAACTGTCTCCCCTGCGTACATTATATTTTTTTGTATTATTATCTGTTTTATTGTTTCCTGTTTCAGGTTCCTGAGATAAAGGCTTTACTTTTTTTGAAGGATCAATATTTAAAATTTCCCCTATCTGAAGTACTCTTGAGGGTGAAATTCTGTTAATCTGTGCCAGCTCATTAACTGTTAAATCTGTTTTCTGAGCTATAGACCATAAACTATCTCCTCTACGAACAATATATTTGCCCTCTTTTACTTCTGCATATTCTCTTGTTTCCATAATTTCAAGCTCATCTTGTGATATATGAAGAGTTACTTCCTGCGGAGAAGTTTCTTCAAAGTTAATTTCATAAACATCAATTGCGCCTTGAAAAGAATTGATATCAAATTCTGAATAAATATCTTCGGAAGTTCCTTTATAATATGGCTTTGAAAAAAATAGCAAAAATCCCAGAACAGATAATATAAAAAGAAAAAAAAAGGTGATAAATCGATTTTTATTTAACTTATACTTCCTTCTTTTTACTCTACTTTTCCTGACTGCTGCTTTGTTTAAATTCCATAAATCAATTCTCTCCATAATATATGATATCGGCAGATTTTAGACATTGTTTATATAAAAAATAAACCAGGTACCTTTACAAAGGAAAAAATGCTGTGAGAGGTGAGAGGCCGATAGGAGCCGATAGGAGCCGTGAGAGGTGAGAAGTGAGACGATAGAAGCAGATTTGAGCAAGAGATTAAAATTTATTACGAAATAAAATCACAAAAAAATCTAAGAGCGTATGTTAAAAAGTCATGATAGTACTTC
>JBNJGP010000228.1:0-2703 GCA_051747805.1 Candidatus Muiribacteriota bacterium | reverse complement strand
GGAAAAAAATCATAGAGAATTTCGGAAAAAGTTAATAACAACTTGCATTTTTTAAAAAAAAATGATATTATTTTTTTAAGAGATAAACATACAATAACTTTTTTTAAAATTCAAGTTAGTCAGGTAACCGGTTTTTTTAACTTAAGGAGGGAACAAAATGAAAGCAAGTGAAGAAGTGAAGCTGCTAAAAAGCAAAATTGAAAATATGGATAAAACTCTTAAAGTTCTTATTAGTGCGTTAAATAGAGCTGGTGTAATTGAATTTGTTGGAACAAAAAAAAACCAAAAGAAAACATTAAAAGTAAATAAAACTTCAGAAGAAGCGAGTTAATTAAGGGAGGGTTAAGATGATTACAAAAGATATGCCTATAATAGAGGTTGCAAAAAAACATCCGGATGTTATACCGGTTTTTCAAAAGTTTGGTTTAGGCTGTGTAGGCTGTGTTGCAGCCCAGTTTGAAACAATTGAACAGGGTCTTTCAGCCCATGGAGTTGATGTAGACCAATTTTTAAAAGAAGCCAACGAAGCTGTTTCACAGAGTAATACAGAATAGAATAAAATTAAAAAAACCGGTACATTGTGCCGGTTTTTCTCAATTTTTTTATGTTTTTTTCCGATAGAATCTATATGAGAGGGTTTAGAAAAAAAACATTTTTTTTTATATATTTTTTTATAGTTTCTTTAATTGTTTTTTCAAAAACTGAAATTCAGAACTTCAAGGTATGGGAAACTTCAAATAATAATTCGTATCGTATAACAATTGACTTTTCCAGTGAACCTCAATATAAATTTTTAAAGTCTGGTAATCAATATCTTAAAGTTTTAAATTTTAAAAATGCGATTTACAGGCAGAACTCAAATACAGTCAGAATCAAAGATGGAAATATTGACTACTTTCGACTGGTACAGTTTGATAGTGAGAATGTCAGACTTGTGGGAATGTTTAAACATGATTTTATTCATAAAACCTATATTATTAGAAATAATACAGAATATTCCTACAGGCTTGTAATTGATTATAAAAAAGAAATTCATGATAATCAGAAAATATCTAATTTTCCAACAGTTGTTATTGATCCGGGACATGGTGGGCGAGACCCGGGGGCTGTGGGGAGAAACGGTACTAAAGAAAAAGATGTTGTATTTGATGTAGCTAAGAATCTTGAAAAACTATTATGGGAAACTGGAAGAGTTAATCCTGTTTTAACTCGTGAAGAAGATGCTTATGTGGGATTAAAAGACAGGGTGCAGTTAACAGAAAATAAAGGGGCAATGCTTTTTATATCACTCCATAATAATGCTGAGCCAACCCGTAGAGCCAGAGGATACAGAGTTTATATTTTAAATGACTCAGGAAAGGTTGATAAAGCTACTGAAATGCTCGCGGTTCGTGAAAACGAGGCTTTTGATGTGTTTGATAATACTGAAAATAAAGTTAATGATTTAAATGTGCTTGAAATATTATATGACCTTAAATTAAATCAATCTATTTCTGAAAGCTCCAGGTTTGCAACAAGTGTACTGGATAAATTCAGACGTGATTTTAAACAGGTAGATACACAGGTTAGAAGAGCACCTTTTGCGGTTCTCAAGCTCGCGGGTATTCCAAGCGTTTTAATTGAATGTGGATTTTTATCAAATACAACTGATGAGAGAATGCTTAATAATAAATTTTACAGGGAAAGAATTGCAGAAAGCATTTCAGAAGCTGTACTTGAATATTTAGGTCAAAAAAATATGCTTGCACGTGAAATTGAAAATATTATTCTTCCTGATTATTATACAATCAAGCCTGGAGATACTCTTTCTACCATTGCAAACAGGTTCAGAATTGATATCGAAAACCTGAAGGAAATAAATAATATTGAAAATCCATCTCAGATTTATGCCGGAAGTAAAATTAGAATTAATTAAAAATCTTAAAAAAACAAAAATATATTTTAATTCTGCTTAAAATACTCCACCGCGTCTTTAACAGAATATTTAATATTAAAATATTTATCGAAGGTGGTGATTTTAAAAATTTTTTTTGTAAAGGGTGATAATTCGGCAAAAACCATTTTAGCCCCTTTTGTTGAGGCTTTTTGATGCAGGCGGGAAAAAATCCCCAGGGTTGAACTGCCCAAATAGGTGATTTTGCCGGCATTAATTATTATCTTTTTAACGTTTTTATTTAATAAATTTTCAAAATAATCTTTAATATCCTGTTCATCGGTTTTATCGATTTCTCCGGAAATAAAAACAATTATAATGTCAAATTGCTTTTCATGTGTGATTTTTTCCATTTTCTCTCCTTAAGGAATTTCAAATCTTTCTTTACAATAAACTGTTTTTTCTTTAAAATCATTTTATGCAATCAGTATATAATATATCAACGCCATATGTTTTAGCCTATATAGAAATTATAAACAGAAATATTAAAAAAATGCAAACTTTAGCCGGTAATAATAATCTTTCCTTAATGCCACATTTTAAAACTCATAAAAGCGGTTTTTTTGCCAGGAAACAAATTGAAAATGGGGCGGTTGGAATTACCTGCGCAAAACTTTCAGAGGTTGAGGTACTGATAAAAAATAACGTTAAAAATATATTGCTTGCCTATCCGCTTGTTGGGGAGTTAAAATATCAGAAACTTCTTAATTTGCTTAATTATGCCCATATATCTCTTATGTTTGATAATGATACTCAAATTAAAAAGTTTG
>JBNJGP010000227.1:0-2721 GCA_051747805.1 Candidatus Muiribacteriota bacterium | reverse complement strand
ATAATAACTATTTTTCAATAAAAATAAAAGATATAAAAAGGGTGGGTATAATTAGGAGAATTTATGATTGCATTGAATCTTCTCTGATAAATATTCAAAAAATATTTGCTCTTGGAAAGCATAGTGGGTCAAACCTTGTTTTTATATTACAAAAACAAAATTAATCATACCCCATAAGCTTCAGAGCATCAAATTCCTCAAATTTATAAACCCTTGTTGTCATAGTCTCTGCCCAGTCCCTAATAATTCTGCCATAGGTTTCTCTTATATTGTTGCTGATTTCAATCATATGTTTTGGATTTCTGGAAACTATAACAATAGAAAAATCCCATTCCCCTGATAATGAAAATATTTCACTTACAAAAGGATTTTCCTTTAGAAACTCAATAAATTCATCCATATCCTTTTGGGTGTAATTATGCAGCTTTATCCTCACTTCCACAATATTATTGAATCCCATGTGTCTTAGCCGAAGCTGAATTCTTGGATAAAAAAGTTCATTTCTCAAAAGTTTATTAATTCTCTTCTTTGTGCTGTCAGACGATAATCCAATTTTCTCAGCTATGTCTTTTGTAGAGGTCCTACAGTTTTCCTGTAGAATATTCAAGATTTTACAGTCTATTTTGTCCATAAACCTTAAGATAATATTTAAGAATATATAAGTTTTTTTAAATAAGAGCCTAAATATGGCAACCCTTTTTCAGTTTTCTATTTCGACTTATCTTGAAACTCATACCCAAAATAATCAATCTCTTTTTTGAACTTTTTATACACGATATCTCTTAATTCAGGGGTGTAATACTCAGAATAATGATGTTGGGATTCTCTTGTGTGGGTCTTCTTTTTTGGCAAGGGTTTATATGGAATGCCTAGTCTTTCGCACAATTTTTTATAATCTTTCTCAATTTGTTCAAATCTTATATAAAAATCGGCAACTGGTTTAACATATAAGTCAAAATAAAAATGGGTATTATACATTCCAGGGTATATAAACCTAGGGGGAATAGATTTAACGAAATCTGGAAAACTTTTATTTGCTCTACAAGATTTAAATATTGATATCAAATACCCTAATATTTTTCTTATATCACCCTTATTGAAAATTTTTATGAATTTGAAAGTGTTTTGTTCGGAATTTTTTTTTACATGCCCTGTTGATGAATTTTGTAGTTCCCAAAAGTACCTACTAATCATATAATCCCAAGGATTTCTTACGATTGTAAATTTGAAGTAATTTTTCCAAATATCATCTCCAACATACTTTCTAATCCTTTTTGGACATGGATGCGTTCCTAACTTAACCCTTTGGATATGGTCATCTTCACTGGTAGTTATGGCGCGATAAGTTGAACGAATGTCCTCTTCACCACATTGCCTAGCCAGATTTGCTATAACAGAAGTTCCCCCTACCTTTTTTGGACGTATAAAAATAAATTTGTATTTGTGACTAATAAGCATTTAAATGGCTACATACCCATCTTATAAAAAACTATTCGTTTTGACTTTTGCATACACAAAATAAAATTGAAATAAGCAAGAAGAACATATCACAAAATATTTTTGTAGATGGAGAGGGTTTTTTTTGCAATCTTCTCTAATGCGAATTTTTCTGAATAATCAGTTATTTTTTTCTTATTCCATTTCTTATTCAGCGCCTCATTAATTAATGCAGCCAGTCCTTCATAATCCTCTGGATTTTTTAATAATAACCCATAATCCTTATTTACAAGTATGCTTTCGCTTCCACCATTAACAGTTGAAACAACAGGTGTTCCGCAGGCCAGGGCCTCAATATTTACAATTCCAAAACTTTCTCTGTAACTAGGCAATACAAACAAATCAGCCGCGTTCATCCATAAAGGGATTTCATCATGTTGCTTCTGACCAACAATTCTTACAAATTTATTAAGCTTATAAGATTTTATCATACTTTTTAGTTGATTTTCTAGTGGACCTCCGGATACAATGTAGCAAACAAAATCCTTTCTTTTATTTCTGAGTTTAGATAGTGCCAAGATCAGGGTCTTATGATTCTTTACTTCTCTTAGCCTCCCAACATTTAAAATTACCTTGTTACTGCCTTTTATACCTAACTTTTTTTGGCAATAATCCTTGTTTTTTGGATAAAATAAATTATGATTAAAACCATTTGGAATAAGAAAGACCCTTTTTCTTATTCCCAGTCTCCTGATACATTTTAGGTTACTCTTAGAAACTGTAATTATTTTGTCTGCATTTTCTAAAGCAAAAACAGCTCTTTGTCTGAAAACTGAATTAGTAAAGGGTGTCAAATAAATATCAGAACCATGCGCTGTAGTAACCACAGAAAAGCCATATTTCTTTTTTAATTTTGCTGCAACAAGACCTGAAGGAAACAAAAAATGGGCATGAATTAAATCAAATGACAGTTTATTCCTTTGTATGCAATTCTCCACAGTTTTTAAAAGCGAAAAATCAGTAATCTTCTTAAATATGGGAGAAGAAATGTACTTAGGGAAAAATACTGACACGTTTTCATAAGAATAATCAAAAAATTTTGGCAAAACCCTATAATCCAAGGGAATTGAATTCAGATTCTGCAAAAATTTAGGAAAGAAAGGAATGGGAGCAATTACTATAATTTTCTTAAAATATTTCTTCAGCTCATCCACCTGATTCTTTACAAAGATGCTTTTGGTTATACTTCCATCTTCAGTTGGATAAAAGCTGGATATTACCAAA
>JBNJGP010000226.1:0-2727 GCA_051747805.1 Candidatus Muiribacteriota bacterium | reverse complement strand
CACCCCTCACTTCTCACGACTCTTATCGGCTCCTATCGGCTTTTGTCTGCTCTTGTCGGCCTTTCTACTTCTCACTTCTCACCTCTCACGGCTCTTATCGGCTCCTATCGGCTTTTGTCTGCTCTTGTCGGCCTTTCTACTTCTCACCCCTCACTTCTCACGGCTCTTATCGGCTCCTATCGGCTTTTGTCTGCTCTTGTCGGCCTTTCTACTTCTTACTTCTCACCTCTTACGGCTCTTCTCGGCTCTCACCGCTCTAATCGTTTAAAACCTCTGTTATATTCTTTTTTAACTTTTTAATATTTAGATCTTTTTTTGCAGAAATATAAGGATACTCATTTTTTGATACAAGGTCACTTTTATTTTTAACAATAATATACGGTTTATTTTCACAATTAAGCTGTTTCAGCGTATTTAATATAATCTGCTTCTGCATTAGACTTTTTTCCTCATATGGAGAAAGTACAATTACAAGAAGATCTGAGAATTTTATTTCTTCAATTGTTGACATAAAAGCCTCAAAAAGCTTTTCTGGAAGCTCGCTTATAAAACCTACTGAATCATTTACTAAAATCTCTGTACTGCTGTTAAGATAAACTTTTTTACATTTGGGCTCAAGTGTTGCAAAATATTTATTTCTTACATAACCATCATTTTTTTTAAGCATAGCATTCATCAGAGAAGTTTTTCCGACATTAGTATAACCAACAAGACTCACAAGAGGTATATTTGAATTTAATCTGTTTTTTCTCTGCTCTTTTTTAATGATAAAATCTTTTTTTATCCTTTCTTTTAAATTCTTAATTCTTGTTTTAATATATCTTTTATCAAGTTCTTTTTTCTGTTCTCCAAGCCCTTTTGTTCCTATACCAGCTCCAAGTCTTGACATACTTTTACCCTTACCCGTCATTTTTGTCAGTTCATATTCAAGCTGGGCAAGTTCAACTTTTCTTTTTCCAAGGCTGGTCTGAGCATTTTGGAGAAAAATAAAAAAAATCAGCTCGGCCCTGTCAACTATTTCAGTATCAGCTGGAAAAATTTCAAGAATATTTTTATATTGAAGTGATGATAATTCATTTGAAAAAATAACAAAATCAATATTTGAATCTTTTATTCTTCCGGCAATTTGATTAATTTTTCCTTTATTTAAATAAGTTTTAGGATTGGATTTTAAATCAGTCTGTTTTATAATGTCAACAATTTTAATTTTAGCAGACCTTGTAAGCTCACACATCTCGCTTAGGTGTTCCTCAAAATCCTGACTGCTTTCTTTTATTTTTCTGAATGAAACTATTATACCTTTTTTCAAGTCTGTTAATACTTCCTTAATTATAATTTATACCTAAAGTTTAGGAGAATTTTTTAAAATTAATCTTTAGAAAGATTGTTGAAAAATTGCTGCATTTTTAATTAATACCTTCTAAACTTTTAATAATTCTATTTATTCTAACAGACATTACTGGTTTTTCAAGAAAAATGAGCTGATTATTTTCTGTATCTTTTTTCAATTTTTCAACCATATCTGAAAAATAACTCATTATTATTATATTTTTATTCTCTGTTTCGCTTTTAATTAAAAAGTTTTTTACCCTTTCATAAATTTGACCGGGGTCAAAGGGTATATTAATAAAAATAAGTTCATTATCTAATTTAATATCATTATCATTTTCAAAAAAGTTCAAATTCAACAGTTTATATTGAATATTATAGTTTTGAAATATTTTTTCCATTATTTCAATATTATTATTATCAAAATCAATTAAATTAACTTTTTTATTAAATTTTTCTAATTCTAAGTTATGTTCTTCTGTTTCTTCAAACGGAATTTTTAAACTGAATGTTGTACCTTTTCCGGGACTGCTTTCTACATCAATCTCTCCCTGCAACAAATCAACATTCTTTTTAACTATAGAAAGCCCAAGACCAACTCCCCCATAGTTTCTGGTTGTAGAACTATCAATTTGAGAAAAAACGTCAAATATATTCTTAATAAATTTTTCTTTAATACCCACTCCTGTATCTTCTACTTTAAAAATCAAATGATTTTTGTTTTGTCTTATTTGAAGTTTTATAAACCCTTTATCTGTGAATTTTAAGGCATTTAATAAAAGATTTAATAAAATCTGCTCTATTTTTGCCTCATCACTTTTATAAATAAAATTAACATTCATATCACAGTAAATTTCAAGTGGTTTATTTGAATTTTTTAAATTAAAAGTGACGGTTGAAAGAACCCTTTCTACCATATCATGAATATTAAATTGTCTAAATTTAATTGAAACATGGTCTGATTCAAGCTTTGAAAAATCAAGTATATTGTTAATCAATGATAACAGGGAATCGCTTGCCTTGCCTATTTTTGAAAAATAATTATTAACATTAATATCAAAGTCCATTTTCTTCAATATATAAACATATCCTTTTATAAGACTCAGCGGGGTTCTAAGCTCATGACTTACAATAGCAAGAAACTCTGATTTAGCACTGTTAGCAGCATCAGCAACTTTTTTTGCAACTTTTAGCTCTTCCTGAAGATTTTTTATTTCAGTTATATCACCAATAAAACCCTCCAGGGCAATAATGTTCCCCTCCTCATCATAAACACCTCTTCCTCTCTCCCATACCCATTTAATTTCGGCATTCGCTGTTTTAATCTGATAAACACCGCTGAAAACTTTTTTTTCACTTATAGCTTTATCCCATTTATGCCTTAACTCCTCTTTAAAC
>JBNJGP010000225.1:0-2749 GCA_051747805.1 Candidatus Muiribacteriota bacterium | reverse complement strand
ATCTCTCCGTTGAACATATATATATTATCTAGAATGGGTTAGGGAAAATAACATATACCAAAAATTTATACCACTAAATCGCGGGATATTTGGTTTTATCTACCTCTCTTCTTATAACTACTTTGTGATAATTAATCAAAACCTCACTCTAAAACTCCAAAAGAAGATGTGTTTACACGAGATAGAGCATATAATGTATGATATGCTGGCAGCTGGTTATGTAATAGGACTGGATATGCAATACACTCAGATGGAAAGGTTAGCCGATCAGTTTGTGGAAAATAATATTAAGAATTTTTTTGGTTAGAAAGCGAACATATATTCGACAAATTGTCTTAAAATTCGACAAAAAGGAGTGATTATATGAGTGAGGAAAAACAAATAGTTGAAAGTTTTTATACTAAAGTAGCTGGTGTAACCTTTTCCAATAATGATGATGTTAATCGGCAGGAAATTTTAAAATATTGCAGAGTAGGGGATAATATTAATTTAGTTCCTCGCCCGAATGAGTATGATGACAATGCAGTAGAAATAATCAATACAGAATTAGGAGAACAACTTGGTTTTTTAAAAAGTGAATTATCTAGAAAAATGTATAAATGGATTAAAGCTGGTAATGACTATAAAGCAGAAATATCAGAAATAACTGGTGGTGAAAATCAAAATTTAGGATGTAATATTCATGTAAAAAAATATAAAAGCGATAACAATAAAATAATTAATAACAATTTAAATTCACAGGATAAAAGTATAAATGTTAATGATATTAAAAAAATAGATAAAGAGAAAACATCTCAAGAAAAAACAGAAGAATTGCAAGATAAAATGCAAAATGCTGGACAAAAAATGCAAAAAGTAGGCTGCTTATTAACAATGCTTTTAACAATCCCGATAGTTTTAACTTTATTCTTTGGTCCATTTGGATTTGGATTGAGTATAATCCTAATAGTTTTATATTTTATATCAAAAAACAAGGGGGAATAGTTTGTGAAAAAGTTAGTATTTGTTTTAATTTTAATTATTTTATTAACCTTGCCAGCCAGCGCTTTGCAATTCTTTTATGATAAACCTATTTATTCTTATCCAGGAGGGCAAAGAATAGGATTTTTCAGTTCGGGCACTTTAATTGATAATTATCAAATTGTTAAAACTCAAGGAAATTGGATATGTATTGATTTTCGCGATGGTTTTTATTCAATTAAAGGCTGGATTAATAAAGAAAATGATGATAATAAAAAAATAGATATTTCTGAAATGTTTAAAGTAAATTCAATTAAATATGTTGATAAAGAAATTGCAGAAGAAAAATATATAGAAGTAATAGCAGAAATAGAAAACAAATCATTTAAAGATTTTCCTTCAGGTGTAATTCTTAAAATAACTTTATATGATTTTTTTGATAACATTATTGCAAGTGAAGATATAATAATTACAAATTGGCGAGCTGATACAACTAAAACATTTTCACAGTCATTTGATTTATTAATAGAAAATAAAAATGCTGATGATGTAAGAGATTATAAAATTCAATTTGAAGCAGGAGTTTAATTATATATTAAACCTTAAGGACTTCACTTTTTTATAAGTTGTAATTCAAAATTTTTTGGATAAAAAAATTAATGCATGAATCATCAAAAAATTAAGATTGTGAATGCGTATTAAAAATAAAAGGAGGAAATATTATGATGAGAAAAAAATCTATTATTTTACTTACAATTACTTTAATTTTATTTTTCACACTCTCTTCATCTGCAGAATGGACAACTTCTTCTTCTGAGGATGAAATGACTGGAGAAAAAAGCTGGTATGCAATTTCCCCTGAGGTAAGTCCAACAGAAGAAATGGGTTTTCCTTATAATGGCACTAAAGCCTTTTTAGTAGTTGGAACAGATGGTGATTCTGAATGGGCTTATATAGGTTTTTCCACTGAACCTAATATAAGTGATGATGAAACTGAAGATGGATATAGTGTAATTAAAACAAGAGTTAAATGGGATGATGAAGTTAATACAATGACTTTCACTCAAAAGTGGGGTTCTAAATTTATCCACTTTAAAAATACTGATTTAGCAATATCAAAAATTGAGAACTCTAATTCTGTTTTAATCGAAATTAGTTGGTATGGTGAAGGTGAAGTTTATTTTAGATTTCCTTTAGATGGATCTTCGGATGCTATAAATAAAATACGTAATTCCTCTTAAAATAATTAATTATTTTAGCCCTTCGGGGCTTCTCTTTTTACACATTAACCGAACAAATGTATATAAATATTCACAACATAGATATATTTATGATTATTAAAGAACAAGAAAGGAGGAACTGTTGTGGCTCATTTAGTCAATATGGGAACTAAAAAATGGAGAATAGCTATTGAACTTGGCTGCTGCAGGCTGATGTGAATCCCAAAATAGTACAGGAAAGATTAGGTCATCAAGATGTAACAATAACTCTAAAAATATATTCTCATGTCATTCCATCTATGCAGAAAAATGCGGTAAAAAAGATCCAAAAACTAAAAAATCAAAAAGCATGGCTACAAAATGACTACGAAAACGAAAAAAGCCCTACCTATTAGCTGGTGGGCTTTGAATATCTTTCCTGTTATATCAAGGTTTATGAATGGTGGGGTTAGGCGGATTTGAACCGCCGGCCTACAGATTAGGAATCTGTTGCTCTATCCAGCTGAGCTATAACCCCAGAAGTTGAATTATTATAACCCTCTCTAACTCTGTCATAACAGGGATAACAA
>JBNJGP010000224.1:0-2785 GCA_051747805.1 Candidatus Muiribacteriota bacterium | reverse complement strand
GGTGAAACGCTGAATGTTTATGATATTGATGGAAATCAGAAACTGATGCCGGGGGATTCTCCAAGAATCGCACCTTATCTACGCTGGGAAGGTGATCCTGAAGTTGTAAGTTATCAGCTTTATTATGAGGGAACGCCGGTATTTGGTGATGATGAATATCATACAGAATGGGATTTTATTTTAGATGATGGTGTTATAAGTGAGCCTATATGGGTCAATCATCTTCAAGCTGATAAACAGACAATAAACTTTGAATTGGTTGCCAAAGGCGGCCCCGGAGCGTCCGGGGATAAAACAAAAGATATAAAAGTGCATTTATCAGGTTCTCCTGATATAAGCACAACCGATGGTATATATGCAGAACCAGATAAAGAACAATATGCAGTTTTCCCAACATTTAATGTTTCGATTGCAGATAATAATGAAAGGGCAGGAGCATTATTTTATGAAACAGATTTTGAAGGTTCAAAAATATCTGATTATACACCTTTAGGTGGTATGCTTAATGAATCAGACGTTATTGTAACTCAGGATGACAATGCTAATAATAAAATAGGTGTTCATCAAGTTGAGGCCTGGTTTAATTCTGTCGGCAGAAATCCTTCAAGAGGAGATGAAGAAAGTGTTAAAGTCAGTGATTCATATACAATAAGACCACCCACAATACAATGGGAGGAACCAACAAACTATCATGGGCATAATAATCCAGAACTTGATTATTTTCCTGGGATTGATTATTATGCCAGCTGGAACGGTACATATCGTTTAAGATGGAAAAATCCTCCCGGTATGTCTTATGGCTCTGGACAGGAACATAAAATTTTCAGAGGGTCAAATTATATAGGGAAAAGTGTCTGGAGTGATTCAAGAACTTTAGACGTAATGGGTCGACCTGATGGTTTAATAGAAATATATAAAGGGATAATTGAATACAATAATATTGAAAGTGATCCTTCAAATCTTTTGCGGGTAATAACTCTTCCAAGGCCAGTAATATTAGGGTTTAATAAATCAGGAACAAGTCCGGAATATAATCCGGGATCAAATGAAGATATTATAATTCAAGTAGGTTTTGTTTCAGAAATGCAAAATCATACTCATGTTGTAATACGGCTTAATGGAAATGAATTTACTTTGCCTAGAAATTCAAATAATCAATATAAAATAGGTAATTCTGATATAACAAATGTTGGATATTATAATGTTCAAGTTAAGCTTGTTAAAAATAATGAACATGAATCAAAATGGTCTCAAACAAGAAATTTCAGTATTGTAAGAAGACTTATAATTTCAACAAGTAGAGGTAGAAGCTATGTTCTATATAGTGGATATCATTATGAACCATCGGTTACAATTCATAATCCAGACTCTGGTTTTCAATATGAATATAAGGCTAGAGTGGAAAGACCTGTTTCTGACCATGTGTGGGATTGGCAAGGGTCAGGAGCATCGCATGCATTTTCTTCATGGGGAATTACTGTGTTTCGACAAAGTGTATCTATAAGAATTAGAGTGCTTGATAATCACGGAAACATTGTAGGAACTACGGATCGACTAAATGCTAATAATTATAATAATGATGTTGTGTCTGGATTTTCGTATTAAAAATTAATTATGTAATAATATATGAATTATATTCACAAATAAATATAAATGAATTATTAGGGCTAAAAAATAACAAATTTTTTTATTTTCAAATAAAATAAAAGAACTTTTAATAATAAAAAACATTCCAATAATATAATAAAGGGCGAATAAACCTTCAACCATTAAAAACGATATTGTAAGTAAAAAAGAAATTATTCCATAAAACAGAAACCGTGTATTTTTAAGTTTAAAATTGGGATTTAAAAAATAACAGAATAAATGCATAGAAAAAGCATAAAAAAATGCCATACCGGCAATAGTAAAAAAGTTTAAGTCTCTGTTTATAAAATAAATAATACCTGTAATCAGAAAAACAAGAAAGTTATTTAGTAAAAAAATAAAATTGAATTTACTTTTATTTAAATAAATTACAAAAATAATGGCTAATATAAATAGTAAAAAATTAGCAGGGAATTTATAAAACGAATAAAGATAATTTGCGCTGCCGGTTAAAAAAAGAATTGTATATATTCCTATAGTTAAAAACAAATTTTTTAACAAATTGATTTTTAAAATAAACTGAAAAAAGAAAAATAAAATAAAAATCATTAGAATAATCTCTAATTTCAGAACAAAATGAATATCAGACAAAATTGATAAAGAAAAATAATTTCTTAAAAAGTTTAATGCTGATCCATGATTAAAATAATCTAGTTTAGGTTCTTTTGAAAAAAAAAGCATTATTCTACCTGATAGAGGAATTAAATTAAAAAAAAACAAATA
Organism: Candidatus Muiribacteriota bacterium; assembly: GCA_051747805.1. Taxonomy (GTDB): domain Bacteria; phylum Muiribacteriota; class Muiribacteriia; order Muiribacteriales; family Muiribacteriaceae; genus JBNJGP01. The sequence goes on along the minus strand of JBNJGP010000224.1, from coordinate 415 downwards.
TTTTAAAAAAATAGAATAAGATATTGTGCTTTTTAAAAAAAAGTAACATAATACAAAAAATAAAAAAAACCAGTTAAAAGATTTTACAAAAAAAACTGATGAAATAAAAAAGGTGTTAAAATAAGCTTTGTTTTCTAAAAATGTTAGTAAAATAATCTGAGATAATATTAAAAATTCTAATTCAATTGAATTTTTATTTAAAATTTTTAAAAAGCTGGAACTAAATTGGTTTATTTTTTTCATTTTTTTGTTTTTAATGTCCGGTTAAAATTTATTTATTTAATATTTTAAAATTTATTAGAAATAAAGTCAAAATCCGACACTCATAAAATAAAAAATAATAGAAACAACAAGAATTCTGGTTAAAAAACAATATGTTCTGTTTCTAAATTTTTTTTTAAAAAATGAAAATAAA
>JBNJGP010000223.1:0-2812 GCA_051747805.1 Candidatus Muiribacteriota bacterium | reverse complement strand
TCCACGTGTTTGGCAGGAAAAGGATAATCGTAATTGGCCAGCATAATATCCAGCCATTTTAAATCATTTTTCTGTGCAAAAAGAGAAAAACTGAGTGCAGTTAACAAGAAGAAAAAAACGAACTTCATATTGTATCATTTTGTGTGAACCGGTAATCGAAATTTTTCAACCGGCATTTCAATATGAAACACTTCAACGGTATTTTGGTTTTTGAAAATTCCAAAAAGGAAGGTTTCACTGCAGCTTTCAATGCTGGAATTAAAAGGCATGTTTATCCGCACATGCTAAGGCAAAGCGTTGCCACCCATCAGTTGAAACGGGGTGTGGACATAAGGAATATTCAGGCATGGCCCGGGCATGAGAGTTTGAAAACGACACAGCGTTACACACATGTTTCAGAACATAATTTTAAAAAATTTAAAAATCCGCTGGATGAACTACTTTAGTAAAAAAGTTGGTTTACAAACCCTTAAGGGTATTGTAACCCAACCAGATAATAGAGATATAACCCAACTTTTCGGGCTCTACATACGTTAGCGGTCACTCTGAAAACAGAAAACTATAAAATTGGACACGAATTATAAAAGATAAAAATAATGGCAGAAATGGGTTTGGGTTATGGTAGTGAATATCAATTATTACGTTATTTAGGACACCACAGAAACGAATTAAATAAAATCATTAAAGAAAATACAAGACTAAAAGGAGAACTTGATTGGTTAGATTTTCCAAAAGATAAAAATAAAGATGAAAGCAAAATAGCTTTATCGCTAGATGGAGAGTACAAAGGTGTTGACTTCATGAAAGATAAAATTGACAAAATAGAATTTGAAAATCTGCAGTCTAATTGGAAAAATTATTGGAGTTCGGGTGGAAACTCACCAAATTGGGATGGAATAATTTTGCATAGAAATAGCAATAATGAAGAATGGATTTTAGTTGAGGCAAAAGCACATTTCGGAGAAATAGAATCTAAAACAAAGAGTGCTTCAAATCAGAATATTCAAAAAGCTTTTATTAAAACACAAAAACGGTTTGATATTTCTAATGATAATTGGTTTGGGAAACACTATCAATTAGCAAACAGATTAGCATTTATAAATTTTCTATTGGATAATAAAATCAATGCCTCGTTATTATACATTTATTTTATTAATGGATATGAAAAACGCCAATTAAAGGGTAGAAAAAAAATAACAGTTGAAAATAAAAGTGTTAAAAAACAAGAGGAATGGGAAAAGACAATAGAAGAAGAATATACCAATTTAGGAATAAATGATAAAGCAAAACAATATATTTCAAATGTTTTTATTGATTGCAAATAAAAGAGCGAACCGCTAACAAAAGCTATATGTAATGCGGGGTTCAGCGGGTAATTCAACCGCAGTTCTTCGTTGCAACACCGCCAATTCGTCTTTGACGATTGGCGTAAAAAAAGAAAATATAAATAAACGAATTGGCTCAGTGGCAGCTTGACAGTGAAGTGTTTAAAAGTCCCGCACTCCACATAGCCAAACCGTTAGCTACAATTTTAAATTGCATAGTAAAATGATTGAAAAGATAGTCCTTGACACGAAAAGACAAATTTTCGAATCACCGGAAAATATTGCTAAAAAGCTAAAGTACTTTAAGCAAAAAAGTGAATATGGACTTGATAACTTTACAGATATCGAATTGGAAAAAATTCGCTCAGAATTTAATAGATTTCTAAATATTAATTTGACACTATTTGCTGATACATATCCTACCAAGTTGTTTAGAATTACAGTCAATAAACGGCTGTATAAAGAAAATCCCTATAAACTGCAAAAAATATCTGATTTAATGGGACCTCCAGAAAAATTTGCAAATATTGGTCGTGCAAATATGAAGGGAGAAAGTGTTTTTTATGCTGCGCTTGACTTCAACACCGCAGTCTGGGAAACTCAACCAGAGGAAGGGGATTACATTACTTTAAGTGAGTGGAAGATTAAGGAAGGAAAGACATTATACAATCACTATATATATCACCCAGAGGAAACTAATTTGAGCGAGGAAAGTAAGGAGGCGTGCAAGAATCATATACAACAGCTTGGAGTTATTCGTGAAGATTTAAGGAAAGTTTTTAATGAAATTATAAAATTTATAGCAGAAGAATTTATGAAACCGGTAGATAGAAATAAAAGTGCTAATTATTTGTTCTCTAGCTCAATAGGTTCCAGATTTCTTCAGCGCGGGAGAGATTCAAACGGATTTCAAATCGAATCAATAAGTTATCCTTCAACAAGAAGGGATTGTGAAGTAACAAACATTGCGATTTTAAACTCCCTAGTTTTAGATAGATTAGAGTTGGTTTCTGCAAAAATTATGACTGTTGGAGAAACTAACTATGATTTACATAATAAGAACCGGAATGATTTGATAAAAATATATCCCTTAGTAACAGAGGCTGAACGATTTGATTTTGACAATAATAGAATCTATTGGAATTTAAAAAAAGAACTTGAAGATGCTGTAAAGCTTCACGAGAAATATGAAAAATAAAAAAAAACTGTAGCGAATAAATAGAACTCTGAGTGGCGCGCAGCGCCCAGCGATGAGTCCATGTTGAACTACAACCCGGGTTATTTTGCAGGATTTTTTTCTATGTACTTAATGACGGTTTTATGTTTGGTTCTTGTTGAAATTCAGGTAATTATATAGTTCTTAAAATACTCTGTCAGAAGACGTGAACGATACAAAAATAAGAATTTTACTTGTTATATATTTAAAATTTTTGAGGCGATAGGAAATTGAAACAATTGAATTAAGATGAAATATAATTTCAACAGAA
>JBNJGP010000222.1:0-2814 GCA_051747805.1 Candidatus Muiribacteriota bacterium | reverse complement strand
ATTTTAATTTTATTGATGGTATATTGATTCCATATTGAGGGATATCTCTTTCAAAAAATGTTTTTAAAAATGCGTTTCTCCATAAAAGACTATTTTCGCCACTGGTTGCCAGAAAGCTTTCTGGGTAGCCTCCTCTCAGCCATAGATTATTAATATTTTGTTTTGATGTTCCTGTTTCAAGTATGTCAAAAGGATTTAAAATATGTTGTTTAATTCGACCTGCAAGACTTTCTGAACTTTCTTTTAGTAGAGCGGGTGAAGAAGATCCAAGTAAGATAAACTTTCCATTTTTTCGATTTTTATCTATAAATGCTCGGATTATTGGATATAAATCAGGTTTTACTTGAATTTCATCTATTATAATGGTTTTGTTTTGATTGTTTTCAAAAAAAAGTTCGGAATTATTTAAAATATTAAAATCTGATGGTAATTCCAGGTCTAAATATATTGAATCAATTTTTTGATTGTTTAGTATTTCAAGAATATTTTTAGCAAGGGTGGTTTTTCCAACTTGACGTGAGCCTAATATTGAAATTGCTGGAAAAATTTCCATTGATTTTAATATGTTCTGTGTAATTTTTCTTTTTATCATAGTTTAATTATAATATATTTATTTTCAAATTACAAACTAAAAATTGAAATTTAACCTTGTAAATCGAAAGTTTAAGTTTCAATTTACAATGTTTAAAAATGGGGTTTAATTAAAATTTATTTCGAGATTGCAGAAATTTTTATTTTTTTTCTAAACTCAAGGATATATTTGAAATGCAGTATAATGGAATATTAATTAGCCAGTTTTCTTCGCGATAATCAGACATTGAAGTTCTAATACAGATTTCAGGATTAAATTTTTCTTTAAAGCTTTTAAGACTTTTGGATTGAAGATTCTCTTCTGCTTTTACTTCTATTGGAATAATTAAATTTTTATTTTGAATTATAAAATCTATTTCAGCAGTTCCTTTCGATGAAGCCCAGTAATAAATCTTAGTTTGAATATTACTTTTTATTTCCTGTAAGATAAATTGTTCTGTTAAAGAACCTTTAAATTCTGTGAATATTTTATTTCCTTCTAAAATAGATTTTTCGTCAAGGTCTACCATTGCTGATAATAAACCAGTATCTAAAAGATATGTTTTAAACGAATTATTATCCTGATATGATTTAAGTGGAATGTTTGGTTTATTAACTCTGAATACACTAAGATTACAAAAAGTCAAAGGACTTTTTGCGAATTAACGACACTTTTTCAAAGGACTTTTATTTCTTTTTATTTTAGTGTGTTAAATAATTTTCTGAATAGAATTAAGACTTTTTAATAAATCTTCTCTTATGCTGTAAATGGTTTTTTTTATTATGTCAAACCAGGGTGTCGGTTCTTGACTAAAACGAAGTGTATTTCCGAAAAGTCTTGACTAAAATGAAATATACTGTATAATAGTCATATGGAAAGAATACAAGAAAAACAAATTTTAAATGATTTAAATAAAAAAATGGTTTTAATTACTGGACCCCGCCAAGTTGGGAAAACTTGGTTGGCACGAAAAATCATGAGTTATTTTAATAATTCTATTTATTTAAATTATGATAATTTTAAACATAGAGAAATAATAACTTCTCAAACCTGGAATAAAAATTTAAATTTACTTGTATTAGATGAAATTCATAAAATGCCTGAATGGAAAAACTATCTAAAAGGATTATATGATACAAGAGTAAATGATTTAAAAATTCTTGTAACTGGAAGTTCTAGATTGGATAATTTCAGAAAGTCTGGTGATTCACTTGCTGGTAGATATTTTATGCATAGGTTATTACCTTTTTCGATTAAAGAGTTAAATCATAATAATTTTGATATTGATTATAATTTGCTTTTAAAAACTGGCGGATTTCCTGAGCCTATGTTGTCTGATGAAAAAGATATTAAAAGGTGGCGCCTACAATACATTGAGAGTCTTATTAGATACGAAATACTTGATTTAGATAAAATTAATCATATTAAAAATATTGAAATTGTTTTTCAGTTATTGAGGACTAAAACTGGTTCCCCTGTTTCATATCAATCAATAGCCGAAGACGTAAAAGTTTCACCGGCAACTGTCAAAAGATATATAAATATTTTAGAAACGCTTTTTATTGTATTTTCAGTTACTCCTTATTCTAAAAATATTGTCCGAAGTTTGCATAAAGCTCCAAAATATTATTTTTATGATACTGGTCTGGTAATGGGTGATGAGGGTATTAAGCTTGAAAATTTAGTTGCTGTTCATCTTTTGAAACATTCTTTAGGTAAAACAGATATTGAGGGAATAAAAACTGAGCTTAAATATTTAAGGACTAAAGAGCAAAAAGAAGTTGATTTTTGCATAATTGAGGAAGATTCTTTAAAAAATTTAATTGAAGTTAAGTATTCTAAAAGTAATTTATCTAGAAATCTAAAATATTTTTCAAATAAATATAATATTCCAGCTGTTCAAATTGTAAAAAATATAGAGATCGAAAAAACTGTAGATAATATTGATATTTTGAAATTAGAAAATTTCCTGCTGGATTTATATATTTGATTTTTAAAAATATTTTAATCCAGTCTTGCGTTTTGAAATTATCAATTTTAAAAAATTTTAATTTATCCTTTGAAACCCTTATAAATTAGTAAAATTGAATATTTTATAACTTGAGTTTAGCAAATTTTTTAAAAAGGCTTTTGTGGTCAGGCCTACATAAAAGTAAAAAGCTTTCAGCTTAGTAAAATCACCTAAAGGTGATAGTAAAGTTATCTAACGATAACAGTAAATGGTCTTCGACCAAGTAATAATG
>JBNJGP010000221.1:0-2827 GCA_051747805.1 Candidatus Muiribacteriota bacterium | reverse complement strand
ACATTCTGAATGGAATCTTGAACATTATCCCGGTTTACTGAACAAACATCCCCAGCTTGCCGCTTATCTTCTCGGAAATATTTTTTCAAGAAGAAATGATGATAAAAGTTTATTCATTGCAAAATATCAAAAGGAGTAATTATGTCTGATTTTAAAAAACATGCAAAAAATATTTTAAAAAAATTCGATCCCGAAGCTGTATCTGAAAAAATCACTGAAGCCGGGAAAATCAGCCTTGCAAAGGAAAATCTTTTATCTGAAGAAGAAATCCACGATTACACATATGAGTTTGTTGATCTGTTCACAGCCATGCTCAAAGAAGGAAAGGCTGACAGCTCCAGCGAAACATATAATGCATTGAAGCGTCTTATGGCGACTGTAAACACAAAAATACAGATGAGAGGCGGGAACACAGAACACATTGTTCAGCTGATGCAGTTTATGCAGTATACTTTTCTTGATCAGATTGTAGATAAAGAGGAAAATGAGAATGAGCAGGAACTACTTTTTTTGCTCAAGTTTTCAAACAATATTGTAACCGAAGCTTTCAGACTTTACCAGCAGGAAAGAGAAGAAGCTCTGGCTGCTCAGAAAGAAGAGTTTCTTGATGTTTCAACTCCAATAACAGAGATATGGGACGGAGTTTTATCCCTTCCTGTAATAGGGACTCTCGATTCAAGCAGAGCCATGGACCTAATGGAAAAGCTTCTTAAAACAATAGAACTGAGAAGATCAAAGGTAGTAATTCTCGATCTTACCGGAGTAAGCACAATAGATACCCAGGTAATGCATCATTTAATTCAGGTTGTAAGATCAACAGCTCTTATGGGATCAACCGCCATATTAACAGGAATCAGGCCTTCAATTGCAAGATCTCTTGCAAACCTGAATATCAACCTTGATGAAATTCAGACAAAATCGACTCTGTCTGAAGGTTTAAAAGAAGCTTTTAAAATTTTAGGGATAAATGTTACAAAAATTTAAATCTGCTTGATATTTATAAATTTTGAACTTTTGTGTATTAAAAAAAATTTTATATAACTTCAGTTATTAACCATAAATCTGACTTGAATACTCACGGATACGGATCAGGCAGAAAAAAGATAATTCTGTCATTAATAAATCAGAAGGTATTTTATATGAAAAACAATCTGGGATTTAATCTGACCAGAGTAGGCAGGGATTCTATGCTTCTGGAACCTTATGACAATCTTGATCCGTCAGATCCTGAGCCTATGATAGAAGAAATCAGTAATAAGCTTATAGAAAATAATACAATCACCCTTTTTTATGATTTAAACAAGATCCTGATTGTAGATGAAGTATATTATTCATGGCTTTGTCATCTTTCAGACACCTGCACTCTTTTTCAGACTGAACTTAAGGTAATAAATATGAAAGCAACTGCGGCTGTAAGTATTTCATCTTTTATTGATTCAAAGCCGCCTTTTAAATCTGTTCTTGAAATGTAAATTTTACCATGATTATTTTTTTCATTTAAAACAGATGCTCTGAAAAATAATTTTACCCTGAGTGATTTATTTAATTTTGTAAGATTTTTGAAAACAGCAGGTCGATTTTGGTTATAAATAAAAAATTATTGCTCCGCTTTTCTTCTTTTTTTTCTTTTCCCATCTGAAAGTAAAAATTTCGCCTTTTTTCTTGTATTCAACAGCCATACTTTCTGCAAGTTTTTTCAGCACTGAGTCATTATTTGCTGAATGTGTTCCTTTACCAGTGATAAAGCAAACTGTTTTTATCCCTTTAATCCTTGCTGAAACAACAGTATTTTCAATTTTAATTTCAGCCTCAAACGATCTCAGATTATGCAGATCTACTGTTTTTTCAGGCGGCGGATACAGCTTAAATTTTTCATGAAAATTCAGCTCTTTACTTCCGTCATCCTTTGCCGGTTTATATTCATAAACTTCAGGATTTTTTTTACCTGTAAAAAGTTCATAAAGATCATCTTCACTCTTTATTTTTTTTATCTTTTTTTTATTTTCTGCAGGGGATATTTTTACTTTTTTTTTGGGAGTTGTCTTCTTATATTTAAGTTTAGTTTGTTCGAAAGGCTTATCTTCATGCAATGAACTCTCAGCTGAAGACGATTTATCTGTATTATTTTCCTGTGAAACTTTAAAAAAATTATCTTCAGCAGAACTTTCCGGCTCAGAAATTTCCCGGTTGTATGAATCTTTATTTTTTTTATTTACTGTAAAAAAAAAATTTATAAGTTTTTTAAAAAAATTCATATTTTATACTTTTAAATTGCCTTAAATAAGGTAGCTGATTAAATACTGATAAAAATCAGAACTCAAAAAAAGATCCGGTTATAAAAAAAGCCTTTAAAACGGCTTAATTCTTTTCAGATCTTATCCACTCTCTGTCATTTTCAAGCTCATTTAAATCTTTATCATTTTGCCAGTTTTCATCTTTTTCAAAAAACAAGGAATCTTCTTCAAAAAAATCTTTTTCTCTTGCTTTTTCCTCAGCTATCCATGCATTATCTTCTTCATGAAACTGCTGTTCTCTTTCCTTCCATGAAGAGTCTTGTGCATGTGACAAACCTGAGAATAAAACAAATATACTTATAATAAAAAATTTAAAAAATTGAAAGAAGATGTTTTTTCTGTTTTTCATCAAGTTCTTCTTTATACTCCTCTATATACTGATCCATTTTTCTGCTTGTATATTTAATTTTAAAAAGAGAAGGATTTTTTTTCAGATATATTTCAAGACCTTCTGTTTCCCAGAAATAATCATTATTTAATTTTTCAGGATTTCCGTACTTAATTTTTAAAGTTTGAAAAATTTTACTGAATTT
>JBNJGP010000220.1:0-2843 GCA_051747805.1 Candidatus Muiribacteriota bacterium | reverse complement strand
TCGGAACAAGTTAATGAATCGGTTCAGCAACTTAATAGTATTACCCAGGAAAATGCCTCATCAGCTGAAGAGGTTGCCTCAAGTGCAGAGGAGCTGACCACAAAGTCAAAAATGCTGAATGAATTAATCGCATTTTTTAAATTATAAAAAAATAATTGAAAAAATTGTTTTTAATTTGCCTGACTGATTTATGGGTCAGGCAAATTAGTTTTAGGGTCGGAATTTTTTTTTTTTTTGAATTATGCAAAACTAAGCTAATCTTTTAGCAACTTTTTCTCTATAATTTCTGCCTATCGTAAACTTTTGGTGATTGATTTCTACATAAGCAGAGGTAAATACATCCACTCTGGTAAGGTTAACAATGTATGAACGATGAATACGAATAAAATTCTTTGCTGGCAATTGTTCTTCAACCTTAGTTAAGCTGTCATAACAAATAATAGATACATCAGGTGTATGAATTTTTATGTAGTTATCTAAACTTTCGATATAGAGGATATCAGTGAATTTAATTTTATAATTTTTTTTATCTGCTTTAAAAATAATGTAATCTTTATTACGAATCTCTTTCATTTCGGTATTTGATGATTTTGTATGGATAGCAAAGAATTTATTCATCGACTTAACAAAACGTTCGAAAGAAATGGGTTTTACCAGATAATCGATAGCATTGAGGTCAAAAGCATCAACAGCAAAGTTACGGTAGGCTGTAGTAAAAATCACTTTTGGCGGATGTGCTAAACTTTTTAAAAATTCAATTCCAGAAATGCCCGGCATATTAATATCAAGAAACAATAAGTCAATTGGTTCTTTATTTAATAGAACAATGGCATCAATTGCTTTTGTATAGGTTCCTGTACATTGGAAATTCTCAAACTTCCCGAGATGTTCCTGTATAACTCTTATGGCTATAGGTTCATCGTCAATAATAACACATTTATATCGTGATTGATTTTTCATTTTATTCCAGATTGATTTCCAGTTTTACGACAAATGTATTTTCCTTATTAAAAATATCCAGCTGATATTTATCTTTATAAATTAGTTCTAATCGCTCTTGTATATTTTTTAAACCAATTCCCTTTCCTTCCAGCATCAAATATTTATCTTTTGTTTGTTGATTTAAACTATTGTCTACTAAGAGTTCCAGACAATTATTATCGGCGCTTAGTTGTATATTTATAAAACTATTTCCAGAATCTTGAAATCCATGTTTAAATGCGTTTTCTATAAAGGGAAAAAGAATTAACGGAGCAATTAAAATATCTTCATTCAAATTGGGGAAGGAAGTTTTTACATTAAAATGCTCATCGTGACGTATTCGCTCAAGTTCGATGTAGTTGTTTATAAAACGAATTTCTTTATTCAAACTAACCTTAGGTTTATTACACTCATACAACATATAATCCAACAACTCAGAAAGCTTCATGATCACATCTCTGGAATTGTCTACACTCTCGTTTACTAAACCATATAAATTATTTAGCATATTAAATAAAAAATGCGGATGTATTTGCGCTTGCAAAAGTTTTAGCTTTGCATCTTTAAGTTTTATTTCGGTGAGCTGCTTTTGTTTTTCCAAAGTGTTTTTTTCCAGATATCTACGATATGATTCTTTTATAAAGTGAATTACAGCAGCGAGTATTATAACTAAAAAACTTCCTGAAACCAGTATAAGTATATCATCCTTTTGTGGTAAAACCAATTGAGGTAGATAACTCATACTATAAATTAGAATCAATATGGTTGAATATACAATTAGCCATAGATTAACAATAAAAACACCAAATATTAAATATATAAATGTCCAAAATTTACCTTTAAACAAATAACCAGGAATTAAATAGTAGTTTATTACGCGTGTAACAATGTAACTTATTATAGTAATATAACTAACCAAAATCCAACGAATATTTAAATCATAGTTCCTGTTACCAAAAATAAAAAACATCAAACTGGCAGCTACTATCCAATAAAGAATATGCACTATCCAATTACTTTTCCTGACAACCAGGTTAATTATTTTTTGTTCTTCCATACAATATTTCAAAGATAGTATATAATATCTCTTTTAGAATTGTGTAAATAGAAATTTATGCAAACGACAAGTTTTTAGCCCTGAACGGAATTAATACGTTCAGATCGGTATTCTTGTTATCGAGTTGATAAAGTTGTACATTGGCATAATAATTTTTTAATCTTGATTAATCTGCTTTAACATTGAATCAGTATTAATCAAAAAAATAAAATTATGATCATTAAACATTTATTCGAAGGCGGCCCATCATTCATGTTTCCAATAGCATTTATGTGGCTGGTAGTACTATTTCTAATCATAAAGTTTTTTCTGAATTATTTTTCTGATAAAAGAAACATCGAAAAACTAAAAAAACACAACTCACTGATTATTTATATTGGAAGCTTTGCTTTCTTATTTGGGGTGCTTGGACAAATGTTGGGTTTATACGGAGCTTTAGATGCCATTGAAGCTGCCGGAGACATTTCTCCCTATCTAATTGCCGGGGGATTAAAAGTTTCCATGCTGACTGTAATGTATGGGTTTAGTTTAATGCTAATCTCATCTATTTTTTGGTTTATCTTCAGGAATTTAATATCAAAAAATATCAGTAAATAGTTCTGAGTCGTCCTAAAAAAGGGAAGGCATGTTTTGCCTTCCCCCTATTCCTAATCTACACACATCTACTGCATTTTAATCCAATCAATCACATAATCCATAACTTCAGGAGCAATGGTTTCTTCTATTTCTGCATACTCGCTCACCGCTCCGGTTTCGCATGTTTGAAATAAATGATTTTTATTTTCGAAAAGCTTTATTTTATAAT
>JBNJGP010000219.1:0-2857 GCA_051747805.1 Candidatus Muiribacteriota bacterium | reverse complement strand
CATATTGTTTGTCAATCAAAATCTTTCAGATTTTTTTTATTAATAATATTTTTGCATAATATATATAAAGTTAAAAATTTAAGCTGACAAATAATTTATGAACCTGTATATTTAATAAAGCATAGAAGTTAAACTGGTAGATATTACCAAATTGCCTGAAGATGGGCTCTTTTGCGTAAGTGGCTGTAAAAAATACCGGATATTTAACTGTCGGTCTAAAAATAATAATCTATGCTTTTTAAGAGAGGATTTTTTCATGAAACATTGTTCAAAAGGTTTTACCCTTCTTGAAGCATTGGTTGTTATCGCAATAGCAGGGATTTTGGTAGCAATCGCCTGGCCTAATTACATCGAATGGCATAAAAAAACAAAACTAGATAATGATGCAAGACTAGTTTTTTCTGATCTTCAATATGCAAAAATCAGTGCCATAAAAGAAAATGCTCTAGTTGAAATGAAAGTTCAAACTGACGGCAGTATCACAATAAAGTCAAATCCTGGTGAGACAGATGAGAAAACCTTGAAATCCCGTAAATTAGAATATCTTACCCCTGAAGCTTCTGATGCTGTTTCTTTTAATACTAGAGGACTTCCTTTAAATAAAACAGAAATGGTTTTTGAGAAAGAAGGAAATAGGGCAAAAATTACAGTTAATGTAGCAGGTAATATTAATATAGATATAAAATATAATTATGATGAATAATAAAACTAAGGTTTATAGCTTTTATGAGAATTGTTGAACTTTTAACAAAACAAAAAAAAATCATAAAGAATGAAAATGGGTTTACTCTTGTTGAGCTAATGGTGGCAATTGTTATTGGTCTGATTGTTACTGTAGCTGTTTCAGGCTTTTTTATCAGTGAAAAAAGGGTATATGAATCTCAAACTAATATTATTGATATGCAGCAGGACTTGCGAACTTCAATATCTTTAATGACAAGTGAAATCCGAATGATTGGATATAATCCTCTTAAATCTTCAGATTTTGATGTTGATAAAGCCATAGAAACAATAGGCGATGATCATATTATTTTTTTAGCAGACTTTAATGAGAATGGAACGCTTGAAGCTGATACTGAAAGAATAAGGTATAAATTAGACGATGGGACCTTGTATCGTGCGTTAGGAGCAAAAAAAGCTGACGGTACAGAAGATAATAATTTTTTGGAACCTATTGCAGAAAATGTTGATGCTTTTGATCTTGTTTATCTGAATGAAGATGGAGACGAAACTACAGATCATGAAGAAATACGTGCTGTTCAAATAGCAATAGTTGTAAGATCAGGTACTAGTGTATCATCTTCTCAGATAGGTGGTTCTGATAACCATAAGTTTGAAAATCTGCAAGGGGATGAGATTTTTGTAGCAGAAGAAGGTGAAAGATTTATCAGAAGAATACTTTTAAATGAAGTAAAGTGTAGAAATTTAGGGATTAATTTGTGAAAATAAAGAGGCTGTTTTATGAATTCTAGGCTTATAAATGATAAAGGTTTTTCTTTAATTGAAGTCTTAATTGCAATAGCTATTTTTTCCATTGTGATTCTTGCCATAAATTCACTTCAGGTTAGAAATGTAAGATCAGGTTCAGATTCAAGGCGAATGACTGAGGCTACTTATTTTGCAAATGCAAAAATGGAAGAGCTGATCGGTCTACCATATGATCATGATGATCTTCAGGATGGAGATTCCGATTCTCTGGATAACACTGGAACAGATGCTGATGAAAATGAAACAATGGGTTCCTACCAGGTTTCCTGGAATATTGCAGAAGATGATATAATAGAAGGCTCAAAAACAATAAGAGTTATAGCTCTTTTTGATTTCAATGAAGATGCTTCAAACGGAGATCCTGCAAGGATTGTTCTCCAGAGAATAGTATCAAGATAAATATTAATTAAGGTGTATTTTATGGGTAAGAAAAATTTTATATTAAAAAATGAAAGTGGTGCAGTATTACTTACAACTTTGATGATTATGTTTATTGTTACCTTAATTGCTCTCACACTAAATAATACAACAACAACCGATATCATTATAGCTTCAAATGATAAAAATTATAAAGCTGCGTTTTACAATTCTGATTCTGGCATAAGTGTATCTTCAAGGTTTCTGGAAGCTTTGTTTATGAAAGATTTTGAAGGTGGAGATTTAAGTTACAACTCTGCTTTTAAGGTTCCTGAGGACGATTTTGAGGCTTTTGTTAATGATTTTGAGGATATTCTTATTACTGAAGGAGAAGAAAAAAAATTGTCTTTTGAAGTTATGGAATCTGATGTTGATGTAAAGATGAATTATAAAGAAAGAAAACATTTAGCTGGTTCAGAAAATAGTTTTAAGTTTTTATACAATTTTGACAGTGAGGGAGAAGGACCAGGAAACTCTTCTGCCAATATAACAGCTGGTTACAGGCATATAGAGCATTTTTAATTAGTCTTTTTAATTGAAAGGACAAGATATTATGAATAGATTTAAATATATTTTAATTTTTACGGCTTTATTTGTTCTCAAAGCTCAAACATCTATTGCAGTTGAACCTGCTATTCCTTATATGAATGATTATTCTGACAATCCTATATACTCTGTAGCAAATACTCCACCGCTTGTAATGCTTGTAATGGGAAGAGATCACAAACTTTATTATGAAGCATATAATGATGCCTCTGACCTTGATGGTGATGGAGTTTTAGATGTAGGTTATGATCCTTCAATAGATTATTACGGATATTTTGATTCATATAAATATTATGAGTACAACACAACCAAAAAAAGATTTGAGCCTGCAGGAGACGCACCTGATAAAAAAGCTCCATCAGGTAATTATTGGAGCGGAGACTTTTTAAATTACCTCACAATGTCT
>JBNJGP010000218.1:0-2863 GCA_051747805.1 Candidatus Muiribacteriota bacterium | reverse complement strand
AAAGCGGTTTTTTGTGATTTTTGAAGTAATGTAATTTTAAGCTGACAAAAGCCGAGAAGAGCCGTGAAAAGTGAGAAGTGAGACGATAGAAGCTGTGAGCGGGAAATTGTTAAATCATGCTTCCCTTGACTATAAAAAGTTATTATTTTAAAATAAGATAATTAAAATTACGGGGGATTCCTTATGAAAAAAAACATTGGTATATTTATTTTAATAATGCTACTCACAACAGTAACATATGCTCAAGAAAATAATTCACTTGAGTTTTTTGGTTTTTTTAAACTGGACGCCAGTTTAGACCAGACTCAAATGAATCCGGGACCTAGAACTTTCTGGGTAAGCGGACCAGATGATTCTTCACGCTTTAATATGAATGCAAATCATACAAGATTTGGTTTCAGAACTTCAAAAGAGCTTCATGATAATCAAAAAATAAGCACCACTTTTGCAACTGATTTTTACGGAAGTGGTGGCGGAGAATTACGATTAAGACATGCTTTTGTAACCCTGACCCAAAACGGGAAAAAATGGTTTTTCGGCCAGCATAATGATTTACTTGGAAGACTCACCCCTGTTTCAGCTGATGCAAGCGGACACGTTTTTATAAAAACAGGATTGAGACGACCAATGTTTGGAGTAGAAAAAGGGGATTTTTCCTGGGCAGTAGCAAGACCACAAGTTGAAAACAGTGTTAATATACCTGATATTCAGGCAAGTTACTCCAGCGATAATATATCTTATGGAACCTTTTTCGGAAGAAGACGTGCAGGAGGAAACAACCACAATGCCTATGCTTTTGTTGTTGACGCTGATTTTGGAGATTTAAGAGCTTCTGTTTATACAGGCGAGGCAATGTCCGGATATTATGGTGGAATTGGTCATAATTTCAATGCAGCAAGCGAAACATTCACCACAACAGGTGGCTGGATTAATTATTTTTTAAGAAAAGAAAATTCTCTAGATTATTATTCAATAATTGCAGGAATTCAATCGAATGATTCAGATAAAATAGACGCCAACGATCGCAAATCTAATATGATTCTTATGGTCTCATATTTTCAACATTATGATACAGGTATAATTTTTACCCCGGCAATTTCATATCATAAAACTGAATATAAAAGTTCTGATGACTTTGACAATTTAAGATTATCACTTTCTTTTAAATATAATTTTTAAAGCATAACATTAAATTAAAAAAGAAATATCAAGGGCTCTTGCTGAATGAGTTATATAACCACATGAAACAACATCTACAGGAAGATTTCCAACCCTTGAGGCAATATTAGAAGAAGTTATGTTTCCGCTTATTTCTATAATTGTTTTGCCATTAATTAAATCACATGCCTTTTCCATCTCTTCATACTTCATATTATCAAGCATAATAATATCCACATCAAGTTTTAAACAATTCCTTACTTCCTCAATATTTTCACATTCAACCTCTATCTTTGTAGAATGACTCAAGTTATTTTTTACTTTTGTAACCGCATCTTTAAGTCCACCCGCCGCTTTAATATGATTTTCTTTTATCATAATTAAATCATAAAGGCCAAAACGATGATTATATCCCCCACCTGTTTTAACAGCATATTTTTGAAGATATCTCAAGCCGGGAAGAGTTTTACGGGTATCAACTATTTTAACATCAGGGCGGTTTAGAGAATGCGATAATTTTTTAACCTCAGTAGCAATACCTGAAAGATGCTGTAAAAAATTCAGGGCGAGTCTTTCGCATTTCAATAACGAAGAGCTTTTCCCATGCACTTCAGCAATAACATCCTTGCTTTTGATAAATGTACCATCTAAAATCATGGGTTTAAATATAATTTCGCTGTCAAAAACCTGATAAATTCTTTTTACTACCTCAACTCCACAAAGAATTCCCTCGCTCTTTGAAATAAACTTTCCATAAGACTTGTAAGCATTGTCAAAAATTGAATCTGTTGTTATATCACCAGCTAGACAAAAATCTTCTTTAAATGCTTTTTTTATTATTTCATCAACTTCAAAGTAGTTCATCTTATCTCCTAAAAATTATCAACAAATTTGGGTTTAACCGATAAATTATCAATTATAAACTTTCCAGAAACAGAAAACTGACTTCCGCTTCTGAAACCCAGCACATTTGATAATCTTCTATCCTCTCTTATTTCAATCTCAAACTCCAGTCTATGGGGGTTCATCCAGTCATGAAAATAATCTTTTTCATCAGGACTCAAATAATTACCTGGATTTGACCGGATTTCATTAAATGAATCTATCTGCTGCGGACTATAACGTGGAGTTGTTCTAATTTTTACAGAATGTACATTCGAAATTAAAGCATATTCTTTATTATTTCCAAGTGTTCTCACATTACCATATGATATTCTTTCATACTCTGGTGGAGCCTGAACCCGGTAAACAAGAACATTATCTTTCCTTTTAAAATCACGGTGAAGCTTCAATGTACAAATTTTTGTTTCCATCTGTTGACCCGTCAGTATTACTTCCGGAGTATGCACCTGCCACTGCATAACAGTTATTTCATCAACACCGTCAGGCAAAGTAACTATCGCAGTTCCGTCAGAAGGCCCTTGCTGAAAAACCGGCGGCGGACCATCTCCATCATCTTCACCATTTTCATCTTCACCATCTCCCCCTGCATCGCCTGCTGGGGGTGGCCCACCATCACCATCAGGAGGATTTTCTCCCTCGGCAGTACCCTGATAAATTCTTAATAAGTTTGCCGGTGAAGGCTCAACCTGTTTATATTCCCCGGCACCTTGAGGTTGCGGGTTCTGATAAACAAAATCTCTGGTAATAATTGCAGGATAATTTGCCTTACTTAAATCCTGCTGATATTTTTAAAATTATTCAG
>JBNJGP010000217.1:0-2873 GCA_051747805.1 Candidatus Muiribacteriota bacterium | reverse complement strand
TCCTTTAGTTGCCTGCATCCCCCACCAGGAAATATTTTTTTTGTCCATTTTATTAAAAACCGGTCCCAGGGAACTGATAAGATAGCTGCTGTCATTAACTAATAAAAGCTCGTCATATTGTTCTATCTTATCCCAGCCTACAAAATATTTTGCCATACGCATATATGAGCCAAAGTCATATTCTTCGTGCCTTAAACCCCATGCAGATTCAACAAAAGGCTCAATTTTTTTAAGCTCTGAATTTTGAATATTAGAGTCAGATAAAAAATAAACATCAGAATATTTTGAAAGTTCTTTGACAAAAATCAGCACACTTTCATCTATTATACCATCGGGGTCATAAGCTGCAAAAAGTGTTATTCTTTTTGGGTGTTTTTTGATTTTTTGTGAAATAAGCCCGGTTTTTTTGTATGGCGGTTTTGGTTTACACCCTTTTTTTTTACCTGCCAGAACGTAGTGGAGTAGAGGGTTAACAGGTGTTATGCATTGATTTAAGTATTCTGATTCATACCAAAAGCTATCAAATTCAGGACCCGGAATTCTGGTCTCTTTAAAGCCTGTTTTACAATAATGATACAGCGGGTTTATAATATTTTTTGCTACATCGGCATTATTGTTTGAGTAGTAATTTTTATCAAAAAAGCCTGATTTTTTAATATATCCCATAATAAGATTAATATTTTCAGGCATATTTATTACAGGGTCTTGAATATTGCTTTTGCCTGATAGCGCAATCAATGGATTAATGCGGTTTATTAAGTATTTTTTGTTTACACTCCAGAAAGTAAAAGGAGATAAATTTTCGTTTGGCATTTCGTTTTGATAAACGCCGTATCTTAGAAAGTAAAGCAAGGGATCCATATTCAGTTTTTGGCATGTGGCTGAATTTTCCAGATAAAAATTTTTGTCAAAAGAAGGGTGATTTTTAAGTATTCTATAGTTTTTTTCCAGCTCATACTCGTTTTGTAGTGTCATTCCAACGCCCACAGGGCTGTATTTTTTTTCAGTATCAAATATCTCTATGGCGTTTGATTTATTTTCAATATCTAAATGATAGGTCAGCCCGGTTTTCATAGACACAAGAAAAGGAAGCTTTCCGAAAACACGTTCCATTCCGTGAAAGGCAGAAGCATATTGGCCGGTTTTCATATCTAATGAATCATTTAATAAATCATCCAGTTTTTGGTTTTTTATTATAGGTTTAAAAACTTCTAATCTGGCCCAGAACATGCTGCCAGCAAAAAAACCCCAGTCTTTTGCAGGATCTGTATTGTAACTGATTTTATTTAATATATCTGTAGTATAAGTTTCGTTTCCGTACATAAGTTTCTGTGCTGATTTATAAAGACTGGCAGGACCAATCATACCGAGATCTGTATCTGATTTAAAAGCAAAAGCTATTTTTTTTATTAAATCTGTGGAGCCAAGAACTGAATCCATAAGTATTTTAAACCAGACATCATCAATACCACTTATATGTTTTTCAAGATTTGCAGCGCCTTTTTTAGTATGAATTTTACAGACAAGATCATGCTTTTGTTCAGTTAAAACAGGGAGCAGTTTTAGAAATGGAAAAATATCATAACCAGAGTTTTCTACCACTATAATCTTGTAATCAGCTAAACTATATTTATTCAATATATGATTTAGTTTACTTTCGGATTCTTCACAAACAGTAAAATACAAAGTATGTTTATAAGGTATATTTTTTATATACCCCATAATCTGTTCTAGTCTGTCCATGTAGTATACATGTACTGTAATTGCTATACTTAAACTGTTATCAGTATCAACAGGATTGCTTAATATATAAGTATCTTCTGTTTTTATTTCAGTTGGATTTTTATCAAGCTCAGACAAATTATTTGTGTCCAGCTTATTTCTTGTTTTATCTACAGCTTTATGAAAACCTGAGTTTTTAATAGTGGAAATAACTTTTTTTACATAGGCAGGGTTGTTTTTTATGATACTTAAAAGAACCCATATTTTTGCAGGTATTATTTTTTTTAATAATCTTTTCATATAGCAATAAATTTCAATAAATATAATTGTTAAAAATTTCTAATTATTCAGCTGTTTCAGAAATGAACTACACATTACAATTTATGAGCTTAGAAGCTACAAATTTTTTAATTTCTGTATCAACTTAATGAACGGTCTTGTTAATTTCCAGGTTTTGCTTGAATAAATTTCTGTAAGTTCGTTTTTTAGCTTTTCCAGGTTCTGGTTTTTCTTCAGTATTTGATTTTCTAAATCGATAATCTTTTTATTTTTTGTCTGTATCCTTTGTTCTGCTTGCCTAATCTCCTGCTCTTTTAACTTGAGATTTTGCCTGGCAGTTTCTCCTCTGGCTAATGAATTTACAATGCTTTCATTATAAAAAAGTTTTTTATAGCTGAACAGCTCGTCTCTTAATGAGTCAAATTTTGTTTTTAAATCAGTATTCATACCATAGTTAAACTGGTCATTTAGTAATAGTATATTTTTTATTATGTCAGGTGTGCTATCTGAGAGGTTTTTAACAGATATATTATGATGTTTTAGTCCGGGTTCTAAAAACTCATCTATTTGCTTTTGGTTTTGTCTGTATTTTTCATCCAGAGGAATTGATAATTGTGAAGATATTTTATTTATAACTTCAGGTGTATTTGTTAAAAGTTCATCAAAATTTACAAAAATTCTTTCATAGTCTCTTGTAAATTTTTCTGCCAGTAAAAAATTGTATGCCCAAAGCAGCATTCCTTTTTCCAGTGACATATTGTCCCTGAGGTGTAATGAACCTGCAACCTCTGCAGGGTTTCTGTAAGGCACGATGATTTTTATATCAATTTTGAGTTCATTGAGTATTTTTTCATACACCGGGAAAAGATATA
>JBNJGP010000216.1:0-2891 GCA_051747805.1 Candidatus Muiribacteriota bacterium | reverse complement strand
GTGTAGAGACCATCTCCATCCTGGTTGATAAGTCCCAAATCCTATTGCTGCTGTTCGAAGGGATGTAAAAGAACGGGTGCTGCCGTCAATAAATTTTCGAGCATTATTTTCATCATTTGGATCTCCTTTAAAAATACCAGATTGTGAGTTCATTTTTTTAAATATCCTCGTTTGTGTTTAGCGACTAATGTCAAAATCACGGGGCTCTGCTGTTTGCGCTCCCGTGCATTTATTAGCAGTAAATTTTAGTCGCAATACTTGCTGCCCAGTAGGTTTATGCAATTTCTCTTCTAGGTGCTCAAAACCATACCTTGAATAAAATTTACGGCCAATTGAGTTTTTTTTAAATACTTCACCTTCAAGGTCACCGTGTAGTTATTGGGCCTTATCCATTAAAGCTTTCCCCATACCCATACCGTGGCACTCAGGTTGTAGAAATATTGCACCAACCTCATTGCCCATTAATGCAATAAATCCTTTAATTTTTACGTCAATATCTAAAACCTAAGTACCTGTATTAGGCATATACAATTCTGCAATATTTATTCGTTCTTGAGCTATAAACTCATCTGTCATAAACGGGTGAGCTAATCGAGTAGCAGTTTCCCAGGAAAAGTGAACTGTATCTAAATCAGAGTCCTCATGTTTTCGTATTTTCAAGAACTTAGTTCCTTTTAAGACTAACAGTGTATTAATACATGGAAAAAATCTATATATAATAGTTTATAGAAGAGAATTCTTTTAGTTTATCAAATATTAAATGCAAAAAATTGAAAGTAATGATAAATTTATTACACTTTTTGCTCAGCCGATATTTTAACAATTAATTGTCATAAAACCATTGTTAAAAAAAATTGTCAATTTTTCAAAACTATCCTGAACAGCTGGATTTTCGAGAAGCTTTTATCTTAAACCAGATATTTCAAGGATTATTTCTATTTATACCGAATGTTTATTTTTTTGAAAAAGTAAAAACTGTTTTATATAAAACAGTAACTTTTATTAATAATATCAAAATAAAGGAATATTTAGAGCCAAAAGAAAAGGTCTTTGCGTATACCATGGTTTCAGCAACTTCTACGACTTTTCTGAATGGCTCCTTGCATAATAAAACTGCATTTTTTTAAAATCGGGTTCTTATTTTCTTCTTTGGTTGCTTTTTCCCCCATAAATAATCATTATAGAGCCCTAACTACGACTGGACAATAGTTGGGGAGGATTAATCGATTAATTCATCAAAACAGCAGGGCTGAAATATTAAGCTCGTTAATAAACCGTGGGGATTTATGTGGATATTAGCAGGCGGTTTAATTTTAGGTTCGTCTGCTGCAACATCATCTTTAATAATAATATTTGCAATTTTATGGATAATATTAAACTGACCAACAAAAAACAGGTCTGTGGAATTTTTAGGTAAGAAGGTAAATATATATGAAAAGTCTAAATACAAGATATGCCCTAAATGGTGAAGGACAACTTATTTTTGCTGACAATGCAACAAAAGATGAATCCTACTTTTGTCCAAATTGTACAAGCAAGCTTATATTCAGAGCAGGAGAAAAAAATAAGTGGCATTTTGCACACCATGAAACATCTAATTGTAATAATGAATCATTAATTCATGCTGTAGCAAAAATACTTATAATAAATGTTATTAATGATAACTCCAAAATTTTTGAATCAAGGTTGATTAAACTTAAATATTCTTGTTTGGACTGTAATGGTTTATATGAAAAATTTAACAAATTAACAGTATTAAAGTCCGGACTTTTTTCAAGTGCTGAAAATGAATTTCAAATTGATAATTATAGAGTAGATGTTGTTGCTTTTAAGAAAGGAAGCAATAAGCCAAATCTTGCAATAGAAATTTTGAATACACACAAAATAGAGCAGTCAAAGGGTTTAAGCCTTCCTATACACTGGATAGAATTAAAAGCTGAAGATGTCATCGAAGATCCTTATTTTTGGAAACCTGTAAACCATCGGCTTAAAGATTCTATATGTCCTGAATGCTCATTTAAAAGACTATCCAAAGAGGAACAGATTAAAGTAATAGCAGATTCGTATGGTATCCCTGAAAATTTATATACAGTTGGAAAAGATCCTTCTGCAGGGGAATATGTTGCAAATTATATGGCCTGTTTTAAATGTAAAAAAAGAATACCCGTTTTTTGGTGGCCTGGCATACCTTTTTGTGAAGAAGAACCACCAAAACCGATGCCAAAAACAATTAAGTGTAGATATAGCAAAATGTTTGGTGGGAAATACTGGGTAAACACTTGTGCAAATTGTGGAGTAATACAGGGCGATAATTTTGTGTTTTTATTTGAGGATGCGCCATTGAATGACATGATAGACCCAAAAAAGACAAAATTCTGAGTTATTTTAACAACACTTTTAAGCAGGAGTGATCCTCTATTGAAGAAAACCTCAATTTATACTTGCCACTTCAATATTATTTTTTGCAAAATAATATAATGGGTAACTAAAAACAAAAAAAATGAAATATATTCCATATATCGGCAAACAGATACGGAGTTCATCGAGCTAGCATTTTGCGCGGGTTGCAACAACAAAAATTACCTCAGCCACTTAGCATATTCCCTAGTTGCATTCGCTGGAATATTAAAATGCTAGAATTATGGGAAAAAAACTTAAAAAGTCGGAGAATTAAATTGATATTAGCAAAAGAAAAACCATCAAATGTAAAAATATGACTATTAATTTATTAGTACTTTCTTTATTAGTTTGCCAATCATCTGGTCGACTTTGTTTTAAAACTCATAGTTTTTATTTTTCATTTTTTATATAAGTCACTTCAAACTGCTTGCATTTCCTGTATTGCTGCAATCTGTTTTCCAAAGAAAAGGCATCATTCATTTCATAATGCT
>JBNJGP010000215.1:0-2902 GCA_051747805.1 Candidatus Muiribacteriota bacterium | reverse complement strand
TTCCGGAGATGGTAAAAACGGATAGCCGACTATTGAAAAAACAGATCCGTCAGAACGGTTTTTCAGAGTAACTGCAAAGGGATCATTGTATCCTTTTTTGTAAAACCTGATATAAACTTTTTCCGATGAAGAATAATCAAGCCCTGAAATCTGAGCACCTGCAATATCTATATCACTGCCCGGACTTTTTTTATTTTTTTCTTCTGAACCTGATTCTACCCAGAACCTGTCAGCAGAAGGATCAACTACAAGAACCTGATCAGTACCGCTTTTTACAGCTTTAAGTCTCAGCTCTCTCATTAACCCTGTAAAGATTCTTATACCTTTTTTAGATTTGTCAGAAGAAAGAAAGCTGTCAAGCCTTGGAACAGCAAAGCCGGTCATCAGGGAAATAATGATAAGGACAACAATTATTTCCATTAAAGTGAAACCTTTATCAAAAGATTTCACTTTAATCATTCTATTTCCCATGAATTTATATCAGCATTTTCATTTTCTCCTCCGGGCATTTTGTCTGCGCCGTAGGATATAATATCATAGTCTCCGTGCAGTCCCGGAGACATATATATGTATTCATTATTCCAGGGGTCTTTGGGGATTGATTTTTTATCAAGATACCCTCCTTCCCGCCAGTTATCTGCATCTCCTGTCTCCGGCTTTTCTATAAGAGCTTTAAGTCCCTGTTCTGTTGTAGGATATTTTCCGTTATCAAGCTTATATAATTTTAAAGCAGTCTCTATGGCCTGAATGTCTGATTTTGCTTTAACAATTTTTGCATCGTCTGTTCTGCCCACAAGCTTTGGAACAACAAAAGTTGCAAGTATTCCCAGAATAATTACCACTACCATAACTTCAATAAGCGTAAAACCTGAATTGCCTCTTACAATTTTCATTTAAAAATCCTCCGGAGTATATTTCCTTTAAGAAATAAAAAGATTTATCATTTTAACAAATAAAAATAAAGACTGTAAAATAGTTCAAGTATACATAATAAAAATTTACCCCATTACAGAAATTAATAAATCAGTTTATTTTGCATATAAATTCAGTAAGTAAAGTTAAAAAAATGAAGAAACCTTAATTCTCAGTTACTAACACAAAAATAGCAACAACAGAAAAACTCACCTTTTCTATAAATTAAAAGCATGTTAACAAAAGCAATTTACACAAGTTATTAAAAACAATAAAATTTAACATCCTAGTCAGGATTAATAAATGTTTAAAAGTTTCTGGTAAATAAAAAATTTAAAAAAATGATCTTGAGCATATAACCTGCGAAAACTGAATAATGAAGTGCGTAAAAAAATATATATAGAAGTAGCTTCAAAAGGAGATTAATTGTTGCTTAAAGATTCAATAATAACATTTGATACAGGCTCAACAAAAAACAGCATACAGCAAACAAAAAGGTGTTTAAAAAGGATATAATTCTTCTAATAAAGGTAGATATTAAAATCAACCTTTATTAGTCTTTGTGCTGAGACTAAAGAAATACTCCAGGATTAGTTGATATGAGCAAGTGCATAAAATAGTAATGGCGAATAATAATTTATAAAACAGCTTCTTGAAAAACTCAGAATTGTTTTTTGAGCAAAAATCTACTGTGTATATAACTTAGACATTAATAAAAAAATAAAATATTGATATCATTCGGCTTTATCGCTTATAGTAGCAAGGTGATTTACGTTCTTCTAATGTCATGATTTGTTGCTTGCTATACATATCTTATGTTTAATTTTACTTAAAATCATATTGTTAACTACAATATCTTCTTTTTTGTATTAGACAATCGTTATTCTAGAGTTTATATATAAAAATATACCTTGTAGGTTGGGTTTCTTTACTTTTATTAATAAAAAATGTAAATCTTATAATTTTAAAATATATTGTTAAATTTTTGCTCAACTAATTAGTAAAACAAAATTAATACATTTTATAATGTGGAGAATTTTTAATGAAATTTATAAAAAACAAGCACAAGTTTACTGTTCATGGTGTAACATTTGTTATTATTCTTCTTGTAATCTTAGCTATATTTGTAGTTCCTGCACTTGTGGGAAGATCCAATGATGCAAAAACAGTAAAGGCTAAAAGTGATATGCAAAGGCTAGAAACAGCTTTAAAACTTTATAAACTAGATATTGGCAAATATCCAACAACTGAGCAAGGTCTTAATGTTCTTATAAATCCTCCTAAATCTGAAGATGAAAAAAAATGGAGAGAAAAAGGTTATCTTGACAAAAAAAATCTTCCTAAGGATCCCTGGAATAATGAATACTTATATTTTTCTCCAGGACTGCACGGAGATTATAACCTTTTTTCCTACGGAGCAGACGGACAACCCGGAGGTAAAAAAGAGAATGCTGATATAAGTACTACAGCAGTCTACAGTTCGGCAGATAAAATCGATGCATTCACAATGAGTAAAGTTTTAGTGAAAAAAAAATTGAAAGCACCTTCTACAGCAAAATTTTGCTCTTATTCGAATGCCACGGTTATAAAATCAGATAATGGTCGTTTCAAGGTTTCAGCATATGTAGATGCAGATAATAGTTTTGGAGCACAAATACGAACATCTTATACATGTATTTTGAAAGAATCTGGAGGTAAATGGACACTTGAAAGTATAAATATGTAAAAAAATGGGAAAAGCGTAATTCTCAAGTATTAACATGCAAATATCAATAAGAGGAGAAGTCAGCTTTCCCATGAATAAAAAACATATTAACAAAAGTAAGGCACGCAAGTCACCAAAAAAAGTAAAAATTATAAATTCAGGTAAAAATTTAACCTCCTGGGCAGGGTTAATCCCTGTTATAAAGTTTCTGGTAAACCAAAATTTTTTAAAAATGATTCCAGAGCATATAACCCATGAAAGAGGTTGTAATGCAAAATATGATTT
>JBNJGP010000214.1:0-2903 GCA_051747805.1 Candidatus Muiribacteriota bacterium | reverse complement strand
GGGTAATAAACTCAGTATTAAAAAAATTATATGTTTCATTGTTTTAGATTTTTCAAAGTGCGAGTAATAATAAAATCCATGCTCCCCAGCCCAGGGCCGTATTTCCAACATTTTTCCCTTTTGCCTTTTTTTTGTAGCACGACAAATAGGTGGCATCTGAAAAGTTTTCCCTGTTTTTCGACATGACATAGGTGTCATTCCCTTTTTCAGGAGTAGGATTAGCAACAGCTGCTCCAATTATTGCAAAAGGGCCAAACAAAACCCCCATTGCAACATGAAATCCTGTTTTCCCATGATACAAGTCCGCATCACTACGGGCCCTCATACATTTTTCTGAATCACTAAGCTCTTGATAAGCTCTAAAAACTCTGTTGTTGGGGTTTTCAAAGACTACGGAATGTATGTCTTCTGCTGGGATAAAAAAGACTTCTCCGGCTGTTTTAAACTTAACCTGACAGTCTTTGATTTTTTTTACTTTCCCTGAGAAACTCATTTGATTGTTCAGGGTAATTACATCTGCTGCCTGGTTTGTAACAAACAAAAGCAGCAATAAACTCAGAATCGTTAATTTTTTATTCATAGTAATAAGTTTTAATTAAAAAGCGTGGAACAGTTGCAATATCACCAGTAACAAGCCACGAAAGCCTTGTATGATTTTTCTGTTCCACGCTAAAATTTTTATTAACTGGTAATATGCAATTAAGTCAAATGTAGTGTGTCAAATATGTAGGGACAATTTGTTGCAACCTTGCAATAATTAATAAATTTCCTTGATGTTTATTAAATCTGGAGGAAGTGATATTTTTTTTGGTTCATTTCTATATCCCGTAATATAGTAATTCCGAGCTAAGCGGTCATCAATTAATTTTAAGAATGCATTTTTGATTCTGGAACAATTTACATTAATGGAATTATCATAGGGGTCAATTAACCTGTCAATATTTGCATTAATTACTTTTTTATCTGATAAGTTGCTGATCCGGGAGTATATTGAATGCAGCTCTTCTCTGTGTTCTGGTAATTGGTTTAATACCACACCGTCAGGATGTCTCAGGAAAAAATAGTATAAAGCTTTTGGCAGGCGGGGCAGTTCAACTATCATATTTCCATAATCCGGTAATATTATTTCGAAATAATACTTTGTTGTCCATTCAATTTCTAAACGACTTATTGCAAGCGGTGCTTGTGATATTTTTTTAG
The DNA here is from genome assembly GCA_051747805.1 of Candidatus Muiribacteriota bacterium. Classification (GTDB taxonomy): domain Bacteria; phylum Muiribacteriota; class Muiribacteriia; order Muiribacteriales; family Muiribacteriaceae; genus JBNJGP01. The sequence continues at coordinate 1,703 of JBNJGP010000214.1, read as the reverse complement.
TTCTTTTGACCGATTTAATTTCTTGCAAAATTTCTTTTTCTGAACCTTCGAACAGTTGTACAGCAATTTCAGCAAGAACAGAATTCATTCCATGTTTTTTAAGATATTCTATTTTTTTTAAAACATCGAAGGCTACTTTATTACTTTCACTATAAAAACTTTCATCGGCTGTTCCATCTTCGGGGATATCAATTTTCCTATATCGTATTCCAGAATCATCAAATGCTTTTTGCAAAGATTTTTGAAAGTAAAATTCAAATTGTTCTTTCAAATTTTTAGTATCGTCCAGAAAAAAACAGGAATATTCTCCTAATGTTGAATATGAAAAACTAATTATGGTATCCCTGTTGCGAATAAGTGCCGGTGTTTTAAAAGAAGGTAGATTTAATAATTCCAGAAAAAGCTCAGTTATTTCAGAAACAGTTAGGCTATTTAAAACAGATAAATATTTATGAGTGAAAGTTTTTGTTGCATTTGGATAAAAATACCTGATAAATTCATTAAGATAATTGATATCAGAATAAGAATTTGTTAGTAATACTGGTAGGTAAACAAATTCACACCCTTTTAATTTTGCTTGTTCCTGTAACCAATTGAGATTGCTTTGAATAAATTGGTTAACATGTGCGTTAAATGTATTTTCAATGTAAATGATTTTATCGCTTAAAGAAGCATAATAATTAGATGAAAAGATATAATTGGTCAATTCTCGATAAATTACAGTAGAAATACTATTGTAGCTCCTAATTTGTTGATTTGTTTTTCTTTTGTTAGAAATTTTATTCAGGTAAACAATTTTAAATCCAGAAGGAAGCTTAGAAAATAAATTATCTTCGGACAAATGATTTCTTGGGGTGTATGTTTTTAATAAATGCTCAATTAAATCATAATCACTTGACAAGAATACAGAATTATGAGGATTGATATCATATTTAACGATAGCTTTTTTGAAATCATTTAATCTATTATTATCCAGGATTCCAACTGCTAATTTTTTATTTAATATTATTTGAAGCAGTTTCTGAAATTCTGTTTTGTTAAGATCTGAAACCTCCTCTGGATACAGCAGTACCTTATAACCTAATCCTTTAGCAATTCTAATCGATCTCCATACACTACCGCTTTCTATTATATACTTGTTATATCTTTTACTGTGAATATATTTCCAAAAATATTTGGTGTGTCTGAAAAGTAATTTTCTAAACTTTTTTTTGTTGAAACGATACCATTCTTTAAATGTAATAGGGATTTTAACGGAACTGTTGTTTAGAACTTCCTTAGTAATTGGTATAATAACAAAACGTTCAAGTTGGCGAGCCATGCCTTCAAATTTAATTTTGTTTGTCGAAATTAAAAAATTAAAATAATTAAATTATGCGTTGCTCTGAGGGATGCTTTTGATTAATTTTTAATTTTTCAAATAATAACCACAGTATTACAAAAATAAATACTGCGGTTATTATAAATATGGACTCTGCACAATCAAAAAGAGCATAATATTCTAACCAGTATCCTTTAGTTTAATAGATGTAAAGTATATAGTTTTAATTTGTATGGTTAATGAATCTGTTTCCAAATCCACTCCTTCAACATCATTAAACCAGTCCCAGAACCGGTTAAATTTCTCAGGGTCATTTTCATCCCACTGATTCAATGTATAATCGTCATAAATCAGTACTATTTCAGAATACCTTCCGAAATCG
>JBNJGP010000213.1:0-2913 GCA_051747805.1 Candidatus Muiribacteriota bacterium | reverse complement strand
ATTCTGGGGACAGCCCATGGTACAGGAACTGCAGGCAACACATATCCAGATTGTATCAGATTCAAGAACCTCTTTTACCATACCAAGCTGAAGCATTCTCAGTATCTGATTTGGATGATAATCCATATCTTCAGAAAAAGAACATCCTGAAGTACATGTTTTGCAATGCCAGCAAGCACTTATATTTACACCGGATTTTTCTTTTACAGTCTCTGATACAGATTTCAGTGAAGCATCTTTTTTTATTTCTATTTTATCCATTTTTTCACCCCATATATTTTTTTAAGGCTGATATTTCATGGTTCACAAAAAAATAAACAGCCTTAGGCTTTATATTTTCAAACCAAAATATATGTAACCGTTAAACTAGTCTTTGATCTGGATCAAAAAATGATCTTTAGTTTTTGGAAGAATTTAAAAAGATTGAAATTAGGTATGATTGGAAGACTGGAAACATAAATAATAAAATCATAAAGTAATCATTTTTATGCCCAAAAGTGACCTCTAAGGCAAAAAAAGCTTTCATTTTTAAGCACTTTTCTTGTTATTTTAGGATGTTGTTTTGGTTCGACCCAAAACTACAACATTTATTTTTATTAGATGTTCAAGACTACCTCATAATTAGATTTATTGATTTTCTTTCATATTTATTTTGTCAATTGCTTTTTCTAGAGTATCAAGCATTTCTTTAAATTTTCTTTTTCTCATTTGGTCAGGGAAATTATGCTTTTCAATTTTTTTATTTAGATCTTTATAAATAAACTCCATAGACTCTTTTTGGTCATAGTGTGTAAGGTGAATTTCATGATTTAATATAACAGCCCTTTGTAATATTGCTTCAATAATAGTTAGTCCTCTATTATTTAAAGTTAAGAATAAGTCTTGTTTTTCAATATTCGCAATAATTTTAAAAATTGACGAGTGAACGTGTCTGTTGATAAAATTCATTCTTTTGTCAATAGTTGGGGCGTTATTTATATCTTTGAAGAAATTTTTAACGTATTCGATATCAACCTTTGAATTTTTTTTATCCATTATCTCAATAATTTTCTTTTTCATATAATGAAAGGCTTTAGATGTTTCTTTATTTAAGCCAACACCTAAAGATCTATCATAATGGAATGTTCTAGGAGGTATTTTATCAGGGTTTTTAGAAGATTCATCTACTGCTTTCAAAAAAATAGTGTCGAGTTCATAATCATAATTTGTTAAGTAGTCGTCTGTAATTATTTGTGTGTATATGGTAAAGACAGAAAATAAATCCTCAATAAAGTATGCTCCTTCTGCTAAATATTTTTTAAGATCGTCTAATTTTTTAGAAAGTTCATCTGCTTCATATGAAGAATAGTTTCTTAATTCATCAAGTATTTTATTATGCTCAGCTAGGTTGAAAAGACTTACTGTTTCATCATACAAAGCTTCTGTATCTAAATCGCCAGTTATAATAACTTCTATAAGAGGTTCTATGTATTTTATATTTAGGTTGTATTTTATTACATACTTATTGAAAAATAAAATTTCTGACTCGTTTTCATTTGTTTTGGTACCAAGGTAACCTAGGTTAGTAAATATGTTTTTATAGTTAACTTTTGTAGCTTGGTTTAAATGTCCTTTTTTGAACTCATCAGTAAAAACTAATATGTTTTCAAAAAGAATATCTCTTAGTTTTTTTTCTGAACGTATTTTATCATTCTCATTAAGAATTTGAGAATAAATATCAAAAACAAAAGATAAAGTTCGAAGATTATTTATATTTGATATTTCAACCAGGTTTATTTTTCTTTCATCTATTTCTAACTCCCTATATTTGGTGTTTAAAAAATTTAATATTATATTTTTAAACTCTGGATTATATTTTACAGTTCTTCTTATTATTTTTTCTTTAACAGCTAAATATTTATTCTTTTCTGTTTTATCTTTACACTTTTTTAATATTTCAGATTCATCGCAAACTATTAATACTTTTGCTCCCTTGCTGACATAGTGGTCAAAAATTAATCCAAGTACATCTTTTATATTTATTTTATCTGATATTCTTTCCAAATCATCAAATACTATAAACTTATTTTTAAAATTACTTTGCTTAATGAATTTGTACTCACTGAATTTTTTAATATTTTCTATTGGTTTGGTTATTTTATTGAGTAATGGTAAAGAGGATCCTATTTTGAAGCAAGACTCTAGTAGCTCTATATCAACTCCTGAATTTTCATCTTGTTTATAAAATAATCGTAATGCAACTTTTTGTTGTATCTTATTTAAATCATCTATTCCATTTAGAGAAACGTAATAAAAATTAAACGTATCCTTTTTAATTTTTTTTATAATTATTCTTTTTAACTCATTTTGGATATAATATGTCTTGCCACGCCCCCATACCCCATCTAGCATGTATGCATAATCTGTATTTTCTTGCTTTATATAGCTTTCAATTATTGAATTGAGCTTTGAATACATTGTAACAATACCTCTGTAAGAATTTATTTGTGATTGATTTTTGTAAAAGGATTTTATTCTAAATATTCCCTATAATAAATATTTATCTCTAAAAAAGTGAAGCCTTCTGCCTGAAGTCTTCACTTTTTTTGTCATAATCGGCCTGAAAGAATTGGATAATTGAACCTTAAATCTTATCCCGGAGGCCGAAATGGCAGAAGAAATCAATCATTTAAAGTCGGGTCGATCAATCATTTAAAGTCGGTAAAGTCGGGTCGGGCCAAAGAAAAACACTGAAATAAAACAATAAACAATCAAAAAAGACCCCTTTTTTAGCCTTAGAAGGGTTTTTTTACCCCTAAAATAAGCACTCTAAGGATTTTTTCTTACTAAAAAAAGACTTAATGCAAACAGCAAACAGATATTTTCTTTTGACATAAAACGACAAGCCGGGGGATTTATAGAGGCACTATACTC
>JBNJGP010000212.1:0-2923 GCA_051747805.1 Candidatus Muiribacteriota bacterium | reverse complement strand
TCACAATTTCAAACAAAGAAGTACTAGTTAAATAAAAATATAAAGGAGAAATATGTCCAAAAAAATAAAAATACTTAATAATATTAATTACGGATATGAAAATTGTGAACCTGTAATTATTTCTCTTACGGCTCTGAATAAAAGTTTTATGCTTATAGGCAGGCACGGTACCGGGAAAACAAGGCTTGCAAGATTTCTTTCCAGGGGATACGGGGAAGACGGTTTCGTTTTTTATGATGCTACAAAAGATGACCTTATATCAGTAGCCGGAATTCCTGACACAAATGCCCTTCATAACGGACAATTAAAATTTGCAGGACATAACCGGTCAATATGGGATAAAAAAACTATAGTTGTTGATGAAATAACAAGGGCCAACAGGGAAAACCAGAACCTTTGGCTTGAAATTCTTGAAAACAGAACATGTTTTGGCATTAAACTTAATTATAATACACTTATAGCAACGGCTAATCCAGAATCATATGCTTCAGCCTTTGAGCTTGATGAAGCTCTCCTGGACAGATTCTATGCTGTCATTCCTGTTCCTGAACATCAGAGACCCGACAATTATGATATAGAATCTATTATTGAATGCACAGAAAATGAGATTAATGCTCAAACGGAAATGAAAAATCTTTTCGAAGATATAAAAAAAGCAAACAAATCTCTTTGTGAAAACGGTTATGATGAAAAAATTAAAAAATATACTGCAAAAGTTATAAGCAGTTTATTTGAAACTTTTGAAAAAGAAAGTGAAATATATATAAGCCCCAGAACTTTTGGCAATATTCTTCCTTTTGTTATTCAGGCAGTCAGCTCATATTACTTGGTTGCCGGTGATGAAAATCCATTGATAAACGGAGCTGAAGATGCTCTTATTTACAGTATTGCCGCTAAAATACAAATTGACCCCCAAATTCTAAAATCTTTACATGAAAAATTTTCGCCTCTCCTTTCAGATGAAAAAATATCGGAAAAAGAAAAATTTATTTATGAATTTGAAAATTTTAAAAATACAGACGACAGATTAAGCTTTCTTTCCAAAAATTTTCATAAATTTAATTCATTATTCATGGAAGATGAAAAAGAAAAAATTATTTCTGATCTTATTGAAAAAATAGAAAATGAAAATTCAAAAAATGACTTAATACCTGTTCTGGGAATGCTTATAAAAAATAATTATACAGGAGATATTACAAGGCAGCTAAACGGCAGAGTAAAAATTTTTATCCATATGAAGGCTGAAAAAATTAAAGAGATTTTTAATAATGATGAAAACCTTTGTCAGAACCAACAAATTAAAGATTTCATTGAATTTATAAATGAAGGATATTTTTACAAAAATTTTACCAGTGAAAAACTCGTTGAAATTAAGCAGCTTTTAGATCTTGATGAAAATAATATGGAAGAACTTTATAAATTTGCCGAACAAACAGTATTAAAACTTACTATGAACTGATTTATTTTATAAAACCTGAGATGGAATAAAAATGTCTGAAAATTCAAAAATCAAACTTAAAATCTCAACAGCTCTAAAATCTCTTGGATCAGCATTCACAAACACATCAGGTATTGTCACATTTTCTCCTGATACAGAAACTGCTTCCTGGTCTTATAATAAACTGACCGGCCAGGAAAAAATAATTATTGGCAAATTAGCTGAAAAAATTGATGCGGGTGCACTGGAAATACTTTTAAGACATGAGTTTTTGCACAAAAGCTCCTATCATGGGAAACATGAAAAAATGAAAGATAAAGAACTCCAGAATCTTGCTTATGATATTGCAATAAACCGAATACTTTTTATAACATACCCTTATAAAACCGAGTCATTATGTAAAGCAGCATATCCTCCGGAATCTGATAAAACAATTATAGCTTTTGCCAACCCTTGTGCAGATAAAACTAAACTTAAATCAGCTCTTGGTAAAAAAGCGGCTATTTTCTGGGATATAATCTGGAATACTGATTACAAGCTAAACAGTGAGATTGATAATCCGTATAAAATATATTTAAAGCTTAGTGAATTCAGGGAGTTTTCTGAAACAAGTGATTTTTTGCTAAGTCCTTTTACAATCGATCATGATGAACAAAAAACTCCTCAAAAAGAGATCGCTGAAATTACAAGTAAAATATATGATGAGATCAGGGGAAAAGACAGCCTTAATCAAACAGGGATCTCTGAGTTTATACAAGTAAAAAAGTCAGACTCATCTGCAGATAATGTAAAAAAATTTATTAACAGTCTCAAACTCATAAGATATGCAAAAAGAACAGCCAATGAGATTGAACGAATTTATTCATCAAAAATTACAAGACAACCATATCCTGTGTATCCTTCAAGAATCGGGATGATCTACAGGCAGGCAGGAATAAGCAGGCAGCTTAAACTCTATTTTAATAAAACTCCAGACAGAAAACCTTCGGTAATATATGTTTCAGTTTATATAGATATTTCACCTTCAATGGAAGATAATTTTCCCCATATTTTAAAATTTTTAAAAGAGCTCAAAGGTTTTGTACTTCAGCTTAAAACCTTTGATACTGAGGTAAGAGATGTAGACTGGGATAATCTTAAAAACAAAACAATTGAAAGAGGCATGGGAACAGACTTCAATGCTCCTGTAAAAGACTTTTTAAATGATAGTGTAAATGCTGCAATACTTATAACTGACGGTGAAGCTGATCTCGACAAGTCGCTTGGCAGAAGTCTTTCAAAATATAACAAAAAAATTTTTGCTGTATACCTTAATTCACCCTTTGCTGCAGAAACCTCTGTTCTTAATAAATACGCACATCAGACTGTTTCGTTAACAATAAATGAATAAAACCTCTTAAGGTAATATAAGATGACAAATAACACTGATGAAAAACTTAATAATATTTTCCAGAAAATAGAAAGTAAGAATATTCTCAGCAGAAA
>JBNJGP010000211.1:0-2942 GCA_051747805.1 Candidatus Muiribacteriota bacterium | reverse complement strand
TTAAGTCTTTATACGGGCAGAGGTTTATGCAGGCTCCGCAGCCGATGCAGCAGCCGTTATCAATAATATCCAGGCATTTATCATGAAAACTGTTTTTTGTAGTCATATTTGAAACCTGTTTTTTGTTTTTAGGATTTTAAATATTTTAAGACTAAATCATTATAATAAATTATGAAATAATTATTATTCCTCGGGTACAGGAAATTTAATATAAAAATATGCACCGGTCCTGTTTTTTCTGCTTAATATTTTTATTTCACCAGAAAGCTTGCTTGTGATCAGATTGTAAATAATGTACATACCAAGCCCGGAACCTCCTTTGGATTTGTTTGTGGTGAAAAAAGGCTCAAATATTTTTTTGCCGGCTTCCTTGTCAATACCTTTTCCATTATCCCGATAATGAATTGTTATGAAACCGCTGCTTTTTAATATATCTACATCAATAATTTTTATCTGATCTTTTTTAAAACCATGTACAAAAGAGTTAAGAACAAGATTTGTAATTATTTGAGAAAAAACACCAGGATCCTGAAAAATATACAAATCATCATTGCATTTTAAATTAATTGTTATATTTGTTCCTTTGAACTTTGGTTTAAGACTTATAATTGTATCCTGAATATGTTTTTTTAAACCGAAAATTCGCATTGAAGAATATGTCTGATCTACTGCAACCTGTTTGAAGCTGACAATAAGAGCTGCTGATCTTTCAAGATTTTTAAGTATAATATCAGAAGCTTCAGCTGCAGCTGATAAAAAATTTCTTATGTCATTGTCGTTCATTTTTCCAAGCCTGAATTTTTTGCTTATGTCATCCAGTTTGTTTTGAAGAAAGGATGCCGCAGTAACGCTGTTTCCTACAGGTGTGTTTATTTCATGTGAAACCCCGGCTACAAGTCCTCCAAGGGAAGCCATTTTTTCTGAATGAACAAGTCTGTCTTTTGCTTTTTCAAGCTGAAATAATGATTTTTTAAGTTTTTTATTTGTATTGTAAAGCTCTTTTGTTCTTGCCATTACTCTTTTTTCAAGATCAGTATTAAGTTTGGAATATTCATGTAAAATAAGATTTATACTTTTTACAAGATTTCCAAGCTCATCGTAGTTATTTTTTGCCGGGATAGTAAGTTTTTGTCCCTCTGGAGAAGAAGGATCAATTCCAGAGATATCATCAGATATTTTAACCAGAGGCTTAGTTAAGGTTTTGTAAAATAATAAGGCAAGAACTGCAGCAATAATTATACTCATTAAAATATCGAATAAAAAAGTAGTTTTTGCCTTTTTTAAAAACATTGAAAAAAGAACTGAATAATCTACCTGAATTTCAAGAGTACCAACAGCAACTGTCTGCAAATCCTCTGTTATGTATTCAAGATTGTAGCTGAAGTTTTCTGTCTGGTTAGGAAAAAAATATGACATAAGATTTGATTTTTCATCATGTTTTACAGTTTTGCTTGAAAGGTTTATTCCAAAATTATCTGTAATAGAAACATTAATAACAGGACTGTATTTGATATAACCGTTTATAAGTTTTTCTGCCTGGGCTTTGTCAAGATGATATAGTGACTGTGCTGCTGAATCTTCTGTTATATTAACAAGTCTTTCAATATTTTCAGATACCCTTTCTTTATTTAAGGAAAGATCGTAGCTGACCTGCAGAATGCTTATAAAAAGACCTGTTATGAAAACAACAGAGACTGTAATCAAAGTATGCTTAAAAGTAAGTTTTTGATAAAAATTTTTAATCATGAAAAGAACCTGCCGTTATTCTGAATAATTGTTTTTGTTGATAAAACTTTCAAGTTTTCCTGTTTCTTTCATATGATCAATTATTTTATTTATTGTTTCTTTTTTTGCACTTAAATCTGAATATTTTGCCAGACCAATTCTGTATTTCCTTAAATTTACCGGTTTATCTGCAATTTTAAGAGCATTTTTATATTTGGAATTTTTATTCATAAGGCTAATTAAAGCAGTATAGTCGCATACAGCCGCATCAATTCTTCCAAGGAGAAGTTTTTCAAGATTGGTCTGCATTTTTTTTGATTCAATTATTTGAACAGGATTATTGCTGACATAATCAGAAAATTCGCCGTAATAATAACCGAGAACTGTGCCAATTTTCATTTTGTTTAGGTCTTCAAGTTTTTTCCATGAAAAATCAGGATTTTTTATTTTGTTAAAGCAAAGCACGTGTCTGCTTTCAAACAGGGGATCTGTATAAACTAAAAATTCTGATGTCGCAGAGGAAGGGTGTACCATTAAAACTCCATCAGCCATTTTATACTCAAGCATTCTTAATACACGTTTCCATGGGTGGAGTTCTATATCAACTTTTTCGCCGGCTTTTTGAAAAATATAATTTACAGTTTCAACAGCGATTCCTTTGTCAGGTTTTCCGTAAGAATCGCTGGTCCAGGGAGGCCATGGGTCACCAAGCAGGAGGTATTCAGAGAATGCAGGAAAAGCAAGTGAGTGTATTATAAACAGAATATAAAAAATTTTTAACTTTTGCTTTATAAATACACCCAAGAGATAATGCCCGAAACAAGTTAAAGGTTAAATATAGCTAACTGGTTTGAGTTTTTTAATATTTGTATTTAAGTAAAAAATTATTACAGATTCACACTGTACAAGGCAGTAATAATTTTATTTCAGCAGATTTACAAAATTATAAGTTCAAATATTTAATAAACATATAATAGCATTATATGCAATAATTAGTAATTAAATTTTCTAAATCAGAGATTTTTATATTTTAAACTGCGAAAATTTTTTATATATTATAGTACTAAATTTTATAAAGCATAATTGTAAAATTGATGTTTAGAATTTTGTTTTATTTGTAATAATTTTATGAAAAATATTTCTTATAATTTATTTTAAGCTGCTGAAAAAATGGTGAACAAGAAAAAGGGTTTTTTTGGCCAATTAAAAATTAAATA
>JBNJGP010000210.1:0-2964 GCA_051747805.1 Candidatus Muiribacteriota bacterium | reverse complement strand
GCTTTATGTTGTTTTAACGAAAATGTTTGTAATAAAACATTTTTAATTAGTGAAAATAAAAACCCAAAGAAATTGGGTGAAGTAGATAATTTAAAAGAAGTTTTCAGTAAAATTATTCAGTATTATCTAGAGGGATTAAATAAGCCTTTGATGTTTTTACCGAATACGAGTTTAATTTATTTTAAAAAATATAATTCTAAATCGAAAAAATTAAAAAATAAAACAGATTTTAATGTTGATTATGATGATAAAATTCAAAATTTAGTAAATGAATCTAAACATGCGGCATATAATAGCTGGTATGGAACTGAACGTAAAAAAGGGGATTTAGAAGATCCCTATGTAAATTTATTTTTCAAAAATATAGAGATTTTTTCTGAGGATGAATTTCATAAAATTATTGGAGATATTCTGATGGGACTTGAAAAAGTATTATAAATTAAGAGGTAATTATGTGTCAGGAATTTAATTTAAATAATCTTGAATTAAATAATGGTATAAAAATAATTGAAGCTTCTGCTGGAACTGGTAAAACATATAATATTGCAGAAATATATTTGAAATTGATTGTTGATAAAAATTTGAAACCATCAGAAATTTTAGTTGTTACATTTACTGAGGCGGCTACAGCGGAATTAAGAGAGCGGGTTTTTGAAAAACTTAATGCTAACAAATTAAATCAAGAATTTTCAGATATAGGAAAACAAAACATAAAAAATGCTTTAAATAATTTTGATGAAGCAGAAATTTTTACAATTCATGGATTTTGTAAAAAAGTATTGTCTGAAAATGCTTTTGAAGCCAAAGCTTTACTTAATTTTGGAATTAAAACTAATTCAGATTATTTAATAAATGATTTAGTAAAAGATTACTGGAGAGAAAATTTTTACAATAATGATGTTGGCTTTTTAGAAAAATTAGAGCAACTCAATATCGATTGGGATAATATTAAACAAGTTATTGAAAAAATTTTAAATAAGCCTGATATAAAAGTTTTATATAGAGATTTAACAAAAGATGAAGAGGAAAATTTAGAAATTTTTAATTTTAAAGAAATTATTGATGATATTATTAAAACTGTTATTGAAAAATATGAAATAGAAAGAAAAAAAAGCAATATTCTGACATACTCTGAATTGATTCAAGATGTTAAAAATATTTTAATTGAAAATACAAACTGCTTGAAACCTCTTTTGGTTAATAAATATAAAGGTTTTCTAATTGATGAATTTCAGGATACTGATGCAGTCCAATATGAAATTTTTAAAAAACTTTTTTTTGAACATAATGAAATGATTTCTTTTATGATAGGAGACCCAAAACAATCTATTTACAGTTTCAGAGGCGCAGATATAAATTCTTACTTAAAAGCTGTAAATGATGTTGAAAAAGATTGTCGTTATACTTTGAAAAAAAATTTTCGTTCCTCTGAAAATATATTAAAAGCTTATAATTTTTTATTTAAACAAATAGAAAATCCTTTTTTAAATGATAAAATAAAATATCATGAAATTGATGCAGGAGGTAAAAAAAGGCAGAAAGATTTAAATGTAGACTTTCCCCTTGAATTTATTCATATTGAAACAGATGCAAATAATATAGATAGTTTAGAAAAAAAAATATCAGAACATGTTGCTATGAAAGTTAAAGAATTAATTAATGATGGTGAATCTGCTGAAAATATTACTGTTTTAGTTCGAAAAAGAAAACAGGGGGAGCTTATAAAAAATGAATTTAATAAATTAAGCATACATTCAGTGATAAATTTAGATGATAATGTTTTTAATACTAATGAAGCAAAAGAGTTATTAAATTTGTTAAGAGCCATTCAAAACTATCGGAATAATTCTATTCTGGCAAGAGCTTTATCTGGAATATATATTAATTATGATTTCATTAAATTGAAAGAATTATTTATAGAAGAAAACACTTATGATATTCAAAATATTTATGATAATTTTTCAAATGTGTTAGAAGATTTTAATAAATTTGGTGTTTCTGCAGCATTAAAAAAACTTGATAATTTATTTGAAATTAATAAAAATTTACTTCAAAGTAATAATTTTGAAAGACATATTACAAATTATCATCATTTAATTGAGTTATTAGAAGAATATTGTCATGGTAAGCAAAAGAGTTTGTCAAATTTAATAAATTTTTTAGATGATAATATAAAAACAAAAGACAGTATTTCGGCTGATGATTCTAAAGAACAGAGGCTTGAAAGTGATGAAAAAGCGGTAAAAATTTTTACTATTCACAAAAGTAAAGGGATGGAATATCCAATTGTTTTTATACCTTTTAATTTTATTAATAGTCCGGTTAAAACTAAATTTTATTATACTTATACTGATAATGAAGGGAAAAATACTATTCTTTTAAATCCTGGGAAATTAAAAGATGGTGAAAAAGTTTTAAAAGCAAAAGAATATGTTGAATTAGAAGAAGCACAGGAAGATATGAGGCTATTTTATGTTGCAATAACCAGGGCCGTAAAAAAATGTATTGTTTATTCAAATAGTTATAAACTTTTTCATAAAACACCTTTAGGAAGACTATTAAAAATAGAAAATAAAGCGAATGATATTTTTTCAAGTATAAAAGCACAAATAGATTCTTGTAATTTTATTAAATTAGAAGAAGGTGAAATAAATGATATTGAAAATATAGAAGCTGTTGAAAATACTTGTAATAATAAAAGTTTGAAAAATTTAAAATTAAATAGGGAAATAGATAATTCATACAGGATTAATTCATTCAGCAGTATCAATTCAAAATCTGGTATTAATGAAGTTTTTAAAGAATTAATTGATGGAAAAGATGATGATGTTGAAAATGATTTGTTAATAACCGTTAATAGTCAAGAGGATGAAGAGATTTATTCTATTTTAAATTTTCCTAAAGGGATTAAAACAGGGCATTTTTTTCATGAAATTTTAGAAGAAATAGATTTTACCTCGGGAA
>JBNJGP010000209.1:0-2975 GCA_051747805.1 Candidatus Muiribacteriota bacterium | reverse complement strand
ATGTCAAAAGAGCAGGGAGTGACCTTTGTTAAACGAAGGATGATAGATGATAACTTTCCTTCTCCTGAAGGGGAAGTAACTCTGGAAGTAGAAAACCGTACCTGATTTACTGCGTGTCGTCAATAGTGGCTGTTTGCCTTAACAGTCACTGTTGCCTGTTTTATTTTTTTGTATCATTTTTAATTCAGGTGGGTCAGGTTTGGGCTGCAAAAAATATTTTTTTTATAGCCGGATTATATTAAAAGCTTCTTTAAAAAAGCTTAGAATCAAAACTGTTCTATACCCTGGTTTAGTTGAAGAGAGCTTCAATATTGCATAAAAAGCTCTATGCGAAGTTTTTACTTTTTCAGAATATATTAATATTGAAAAAAATCCAAAACCTCATGCCTGTTAAAAAGCCAAGATTCTTTTTGAAAACCAGGACTTAATTTTGTTCCTTATGTTATCGCTTAATCAGCTTCATGACCTGTGGAAGGCGTTGATATAGAGGGTTTAGAGAAAAAGCTTGAATGGTTGTTAGCTCATAAATACTTCTTAACGGATTGATTATCATTGATATATAGCCAGTTTTAAAGTAAGATAAAGTTTAAATTACACTTCAGGTGCTTATAAATGATTAAGAAAATTTTTATTTTTGTTTTGATCAGTTTAATCCCTTTAAACACTTATGCCTTTGAAAAACTCTCATCTAAAAAGCTTAAAAATATAAAAGGACAGTCAGGTATCAAAGAGTTAGCGAGTAAATCTTTTAATAACTCCTCTAAAGAAAAAGATAGTATTTCAAAAACTTTACCTGAAAATATCAGAGAAGAAAAATTGAATTCCACTGTAAAGAGAAGAGGGCCCGGAGTGTCCATAATGGTGGATGATGTAATTCTTTTGTTTGGATCAGACGGAAGCGATATTTAAGAAATAATTAGTTCTGTTTTTTTAACCAGGTAGTAACTGATCAAAACAACAATTTATATAGAGCTAACACTTAGAATCTAACAGAAATTAAGCTTTGTTTATAATTAGTATTTGGCTGAAAACCAGAGTTTTTTGTTCAGCAGCTAATTATAAAATTTTTTATTCAACCCGCTTTACTTAACTTAAAAAAGGAGTTTTAAATGAAGACTATCAGGATTTTTTTGTTTTTAATGTTTGTTCTGATTTTTTCAGGTTCTGCAGTAAATGCAAAAGAGGTAGTTTTGTTAGGAGATGATGCATATCCCCCCTATTCCTATTCTGAAAACAGTAAGCCTTCAGGAATTTATGTTGATGTAATAAAAAGAATTTTTGATAGAATGGATGGGTATGAAGTAAAATTTAAAATGCTTCCATGGAAAAGATGCATAAGTAATATAAAAAAGGGTGAAAATATTGCTTTTTTCCCTCCTTACTATTCTAAAGCCAGGGAAGACTGGACAGTTTTTTCAGAACCGATTTTAAAGGAACAAACAGTTGTATTCGGCAAGGAGGAAAAGCTGAAGGGTAAAACAGAATGGCCCAAGGATTTTTATAATTCCACATTCGGCATGAATGACGGATTTAACCCTGAAACCATGGCAGGTAAAAAGTTTGCTGCAGCAGTTAAGCTTGGAAATATAAAAATTGATGAAGGCCGTGATAATGAAACAAACCTAAAAAAACTCGTCCTTGGAAGAATAGATTTTTATATTAACGACAAGCTTATAGATACATCAGGCTATCCGGAAATTAAAAGAGGGATTGCCGCAAAGACAAACTGGGGTTATCTCGGTTTTACAAAAAAGGATTTCAATTTCAATACCTATTACGAGGATTTTAAGATTCAGTTCAATAAAGCTGTAAAAGAGATCAAAAAAACAGACGAGATAGATAAAATAATTAACAAATATATAGATTAAAAAATGCTCTGACAGTCATTTTTTTATGACTGTCAGAATATAAAAGATGGTTTTTATAGCTGCTGTTTTTCATGGAAAGAGCTATACTTTTTCGTTTTTCATCCACTCAGATAACCTTTAAATTTGTTTTTTTGCCTTACCTTTACAACTTTCGAAGGATTTTTTATAAACATCTCTGTTATTTTGCTTATATGTAAAAGCCCGTCCTGGTGCACTCCAATATTAACAAAAGCTCCAAATTGTGTCATATTTGTTACTATATTTGGGAGAGCTATCTATCCCCAAGAGAATTTCCAGGTTTGTCTGTATTGACTTCCGGTCTGTGGGAAGCCAATATATTAAAATTATACATTTAAACCAGTATTGAAGTAAGTTAAAAGTAAAAAGAACAATACAAAATATAAAGTCTTTTTTAAAGGGCCTTTTAAAATTTAATAAATAGGCTGCTAAGAACTACTTTTAAAAATATATACCAGGTTGGTTTATAATAAAAGAAGCTGTCAAAATTTAAGGAAATAAAATGAATGAATCATTAGAAATAGAATATCTTTCAATGGCGGATGTATTAAAAGAAATGGACATAGAGTTCATAGTAATGGGTGAATACGGAATTACTGTGGAAGATGCTGCTAAATTTCTTTTAAAGGATCATTTTCTGTTTCTGGATGTAAGGACCAAGGAAGAAAAGGATCACCTTTCTTTTTCATTTGCAAAACACATCCCTTTAAATGAGCTTCCGGACAGAGTTAAGGAGCTAAACCGGAATAAGTTTATAATAACCTTTTGTGTTTCCGGATTCAGGGCTGCAATGGCTTATGCTTACCTCAGAACACAGGGTTTTGATGAAATAAAAGCCTTAAAAGGAAGACTTGATGAACTTGCAGGAGCAATAACACCTGAAAGGTTTTACAGGCTTTCGCCTTGAACTGAAGAAAAAATTCTTGTTTTCGGCCAAAGACTAAATACTGACAAAAGTACTCATAAATAAAACTCAAATACAAAACGGATCAGCAATGAATCATGAATTAGAACCTGTTTTAGATCTTTTAAAAGACGTTTATGAAAATCAGATGCCCTTTAACAGATTCCTTGGAGTAAAGATAATAT
>JBNJGP010000208.1:0-3030 GCA_051747805.1 Candidatus Muiribacteriota bacterium | reverse complement strand
AAAACGCTACAATGCCAAAAAAGCGTTACTGGAAGTCGCATAAAGTGGTGGGAATAAAAAGTTATGATAAATCGGTCTTGACAAATGGGGACAGTTTATGCAACAGGAGAAAACAAGATTCCTGATTTGGTAAAAGAACTGAAACCTGTATCTTTTGATGGAAAAACTTATCTTTTCTCATATCAAGTATCCACGTTAAATAGAACTGAAAAAGAAGATATTGGATTCAAATTAAGTATGCTCTTTGAAGGGAATAAACAACCTAAAATTGACGTAGTTGCGAAAGGAATTAGTACACGAGCATTTGCTTGGGAAAATAGTCCTTATCAACAAAATATTACTACAAAAGCATTGGTTTTATTAGTAGTATTTTTACTCATATTCCTAATCTTAATGGTTCTAATAATTGGTCCATTTATGTCTTGGATTTCAAGACCGTTTGATAGGAAGTCCGATAAAACATATGCAAGAAAAGTATATGAAACAATTAAAGAAGAAAACCTTCTCCCAGATCATGATGATAATCAAATCAAGACATTTATCCAGCAGATGCTATTCAAGCAAAGACTTAAAAACTGGAATTGCAAATCTAAAATCAGTAAATGGTCTTTAGGGATGAGAAGTCCACAAGAAGAAGACTTTTTAATTGAATAAATTTATAACAAATCAGCGGAGCCAATAAATTACCCTGCGGCAATTTATTGGCTCATTTTAAACGTTGTATATCAGGAATTTATGTTACAATACTTTAAACCTTATTTATTTAACTTTTTATTGTTGTTCCGACAATAAGTAGAAAAGGAATACAGTGCATTCTTCTTCAAATAATGCTTTTCGTAAAGTTTTCGACCTTGTTAAAGGCTATGATAACTTGAAATTTAAGTGAAAATAATAAGGTTTTGATTTGTCAATAAATAAATTAGAAAATTTTTATATACTACATAAAAAAAGTTTTGAATATGCACTATGGCATATTAGAAAAACTAAATACACTACAAAAAAAATTACCAAAAAAAGTGGAAAAGATAGGGAGCTTAATATTCCTCCATTATTTACAAAAATGATGCAGAAAAAGATTTTAGATATTTTATCTGAATTATATCAAGCACCAAAACCTGTTCATGGATTTATTAAATCGGAAAATGATTGTACTAAAAATATTATTTCAAATGCAAAGCAACACGTTCGAAAAAAAATAGTAATTAATGTTGATATAGAAAATTTTTTTGATACAATTAACTTTGGTAGGGTTAGAGGTATGTTTTTGTCAAAGCCATTTGAAGTGGATGAAAAAATAGCAACAAGATTAGCACAGCTTATTTCTCATGATAACAAATTACCACAAGGTGCTCCAACCTCCCCAATTGTATCTAATATTATTTGCAAAAGGCTTGACCATCAACTTATTAAAATTGCAAAACAATATAAACTAACTTATACAAGATATGCAGATGATATAACATTTTCAACAAATAAAATAGATATTGATATAGAAAAAGTGATTACTAATATTGAACAAATAATTAACAGCAACGGTTTTTCTATTAATAATGATAAAACAAGAGTTCAGAGAGCAAATCATACCCAAATAGTTACCGGTTTGAAGGTTAACAAAAAAGTAAATATTCGAAAAAAATATAAACAACAGATTAGAAGTATGTTGTATTCATGGCATAAACATGGTTTAGAAGAAGCGACAAAACTTCATTTTGAGAAATATAATAAGCAACCATTAAAATATTTAGAAAATTTAGAAATAAGCTTTAAAAATATTCTTATTGGTAAAATAAATTTTTATGGTCAAGTTAAAGGTGAGGATAATTTTAATTATATAAGATTTAGACATTGCTATTATTTATTAAAAAATGATTTTATATTAAAAGAAAAATTAAATGAATTTGAGGAATTAGATATTACCAACTTAAAGAGAAAAGAAGTATTATCAAAATTTATACAAATCTATGACACAATAACTATTTTTACGGAAGGAGAAACAGATATTATCTACTTAAAAAATGCGTTAAAATTTTTTCATAATAAAAAAAAGTTTCAATCTCTAAAACTAAAATTTTGTAATGCCAGAGGATGGGTGAATGTTAAAAACTTACATCAGGTATTTTATGCAACAACAAAAGAATTAAACATATTAAATATGAGAAAATGCATTTTACCACATATTCAAAATAATTTTTCTTTTTGTTTTATTTTGGATGCAGATGATAAGGGTATTGTAAATTATTTCCAAAATCAAAAACATCCAAATTATTTTTTAATAGATTCTAAAAATAATGGGTATATAGAAAAGCTATTTGACAAAAGTATTATTGTAAAAATTATCAACGATAAGGGTTATGTTATTAAACCAGATATGGCAGACGATAAAACAAAGAAAAAATTAGAGAATCATTTATCTAAGAATAAAGAAGAAGATGATATTTTTTCAATTGATAACTATATTGTATTTAAAGAAAAGTTAATAAAAAAAACTGATTTAGCAAAATACATATCAAAAAATGAAAATATTGATTACAGTAATTTTGAAAGTGTTTTTGAATTTTTACAAGATATGGAGCATAGTAAAAAATATACTGTAAAACAATGTTGTGACTCTATATATTAATATACAACAAATCTTAGAAGTGAACAAGGGGTGTACTTGCGGTAATTTCAATTTTAAAGCCTTAAAAAGATAAAATGAAATTCAGAGATATTCAAGTGATTAAACACCCTTGTCCACTTAAATCAAACGTTAGATTACATAAGGAAAAGTATTGCTAAAATTTATCCCAGCAAGTGAATTAAAAAAAAGTTATCAAGTAAATGGTCATTTTTATACAGTAGAACTAGAAAATAAAGAACTTCTAGATTGTAGAAGTGTCCTTGAGATTACAGAAAAAGAATCTACACCTTCAGATATTAATATTTCATTATAGGGGTCCGACCCTTTTTGAAAACCTCGACCCTTTTTAAAAACCTTTGTCATCATGGGACATCCTTTTGTGCGGGAATTGTTTGATTGTAAATTAAGCC
>JBNJGP010000207.1:0-3040 GCA_051747805.1 Candidatus Muiribacteriota bacterium | reverse complement strand
TTTACTGTTATCGTTAGATAACTTTACTATCACCTTTAGGTGATTTTACTAAGCTGAAAGCTTTTTACTTTTATGTCGGCCTGACCACTCGTTTTACTGAAGTACTATCAATACTTTTTAACATACGCTCTAAGATTTTTTTGTGATTTTATTTCGTAATAAATTTTAATCTCTTGCTCTAATCGGCTCTTCTCGGCTCTCACCTCTCACCTTTCACTTCTCACTTCTCACGGCTTCTATCGTCTCCTATCGGCCTCTATCGTCTCACCTCTCACTTCTTACGGCTCTTATCTGCTTCTATCGGCTCCTAACTTCGTTCGCCTCACAGCTTTTTTAATTTAATAAACTGACCTAGAAGAATTCCACCAGAGGAGGTTAAAAATTGAACAGAAGAAAAAAACATAAAAATTTTATGTAAAACATCACTTGTGTCAAAAAAATTTATTATAAAATAACCGGTTATAAAAATAAAAACAGATTTAGAAAGGGCAGGGACAGCTACTTTAATAAAAATATTCTTTTTATTCACCAATTTATAAAGATAAATCATTAAAACATTTGATATTGCAATAACTGGAAGTAGAGGAATAAGGGCAGGGGCAAGTATACTAAATAATGCACCGCCTATCGGGGTTAGCAGTGCCAGCTGAACAGCCGGCCTGAACCCGAAATTATTAAAAACAATTATAAAAACAGCGTTAATAATTACTCCGGTGACAATCTGATGAACCCTTAGAGTTTGAAAAACAAGGATTACAGCCAGAAAAACCCCAGTTATTGCAATATCTTTAATATATAGTTTTTTCTGTTTATTATTTTTTTTCATATAATTTTACTTTTTTTATTTTTTTATTAAATTCTCTAAAATATTATGTGGATTTTTAAACCTGGTCATAAGCATCATGGCTGCAATTACAAAAGGTTTATATCCAGCTTCTTTATAAGTTTCGGTTTTATACTTTTCAAAAACACCTTCTGTAACTTCCCCTTCTTTACAGCTAACACCTGTAATATCTGCAGGAAGACAGTGCATATAAAGAGCCTCTCCGTTTTTTGTTAATTTCATTTTCTCTTCATTACATTCCCAGTTTTTGAATTTAGCATTATTTTGAAGACATTTTTTTTCAAGCTCTTTTAATCCGTCGAAATCCTTATTCTGTAATAAAGTTGTTCTTTCGCCCATAACCCGAAAAGGGGCCCAGGATTTAGGATAAACAATATCAGCATCTTTGAAGGCTTCTTCCATTGAATTTACAACTTTAAAGTTTCCGCCTGTTTTCTGGGAGTTATTCTGGGCTACTTCCATTGTTTTTGGTATTAAATCATATCCTTCAGGATGGGCAAGTGTAACGTCCATTCCAAATCTTGACATTAACCCTATAATTCCCTGAGGAACTGAAAGGGGCTTTCCATATGAGGGTGAATAAGCCCAGGTCATGGCGATTTTTTTGCCTTTTAAATTATCAAGTCCGCCAAAATAAGTATCAAGATGACATAAATCGGCCATTGATTGAGTAGGATGGTCAATATCACATTGCAGATTTATAACAGCGGGTCTTTGATGAAGCACTCCTTCGTTATAGCCTTGAGCGACAGAGGAAGAAACTTCTTTCATATATTTATTTCCGGCTCCCAGATACATATCATCACGTATGCCAATTACCTCACTTAAAAATGAAATCATATTTGCAGTTTCTCTGACAGTTTCACCATGAGCAATTTGACTTGTTTTTTCATCAAGATCTTGAATTTCAAGCCCAAGTAGATTTGCTGCAGAAGCAAAAGAAAATCTAGTTCTGGTACTGTTATCTCTGAAGTTTGAAATAGCAAGACCGGACTCAAATAATTTTGTAGAAATTTTGTTTTTGTGCATTTCTTTTAAAAGTTTTGCAGCATACATAACTGAGTTAATTTCATTCTGACTTTTGTCCCAGGTTAAAAGAAAATCCCCATTATACATATCTGCTTCATTTTTTTTAAGGTTTTCTAAATAGTTTTGTAATTCGTTCATTTTTTACTCCTTATATAATTTATTTCCTTTTTAAATTTTAAGAAATTTCTGTAGGCCTGACCACAAAAGCCTTTTTAAAAAATTTGCTAAACTCAAGTTAAAACTTAATTATCAAGATGATATAAAATCTATCTTCTTATTGTCAATATCAAATTTCATATCGGATATATTTATTTCATGTTGTGCCATTACATCAATAACCATATCCATTCCACCGCCATCTATAATATAATATAAAAAATTTTCTGCGGCTTTTTCATTATTTTTTCCCTTAAAATTAATCTTTACCTCGGTCATGAATCCTCCTGTTATAATGTGTGAAATTATCATTTTTTTTAAAATTTAACTGTAATATTAAACCTGTTCCCGCAATAAAAAACCATAATATATTTATAAAAAAACCATAATAATCAGTAAAATAGGCAAGCGAGGCGGTGATTCCCCAGGCTCCTAAAAAAGATGTATAAATTATAATTACAAGTTTCTGAAATTTCATTGTTAAAATACCGGAAACAAGTCCTATTAAAAGAGAAATTCCTAATCCGAATGGACCTGCATACATAGTTATAAAAGCACTTAATACAACACCGAACATAAAGCCAAATACAAAAAAACCGAAAAAATAAAAAACAACTAACAAAAAAGCAGTTATTAATCCACCTATTATAAATGCTGGAATTGCAAGTAAATTAAGATTTGTTAAATTATAAATAGCACCGTAGGAAAGAGCTCCCCCGGAAAAGAACCCAATTAAGCCTAAAATGGCTTTAAAAAATTTATATCCATGAAAACAGACAAAATATCCTGCAAAAAAAGTTAAAAACATTAATAAGTTCTGATTTTCAAAGGCGTATTCAATTTCAAACATTTTATAATTCCTTTAATTTCTATATTAGACAATAAGTAAAAACTCAATTTAAACCATTATATTATTATTTTAGCTTTTTAGCAAATAATAGCGAATTCATAATTTCGCTCCTTTAATAAAATCTGTCATTGTTTCCAGGGCAAAAACAATTCATGTTTCTT
>JBNJGP010000206.1:0-3040 GCA_051747805.1 Candidatus Muiribacteriota bacterium | reverse complement strand
TATTCAAAGAAAACTGCAGCTGCAGTTGTAAACGGAAAAATAAAAAATTCTGCTAATTTTATGTCATCACGCGGTATTTACAACAAAGAAAGGCAGCTTACTGAAGCTGCGTCAGGTTTAAAGTCTTTTAAACCGGTTTATACAGATTCAATGGATAAAATAAGAGGACTTGAAGGAGCTGCATCTGCTTTGTATTTCAGAATGTTTAACAAAATGGTTAAAAACCCTGATTTTAAGTTCACAAAAAGGTCAAAGCGCCCTCCTCTTGACCCGATCAATGCCATGCTGTCTTATATTTACACAATTTTATTATCTGAAGTTCTTACAGCTTTACAGATAAACGGGCTTGATCCTTATCTTGGTTCTTTACATGAAATATCATACGGAAGACCATCTCTTGCATGCGATCTTGTTGAGGAGTACAGAGCTCCTGTTGCAGACAGATTTGTGCTCGAGCTTGTAAACAGAAAAATAGTTAAACCAGATGATTTTATAATAAGAAACAACAAAAAATCTTTTGCAGATGAAGAAGATATGAATATTAACAGACCGGTTGAAATGAAGCCTAAATTTCGAAATAAATTTATTGAATCCTATGAATATATGATGAATACAGGCTTTTATTATCAACCTGAAAATAAAAAATTATCAATCAGAAAAATTATTTCAAAGCAGGTTGATTTTTTCATCAAAGCACTTGAAAACAAAGATGAATATATACCTTTTGAATGGAAGAAGTAATTATATGTTTTATCTTATATGCTTTGATATCACTGATGATAAAAAAAGATACAGAGCTGTAAAAATTTTAAAGAAGTATTGTGTAAGAGTACAAAAGTCTGTATTTGAAGCTTACAACTTATCTGACTACAAACTTCAAAAGTTAAGATCTGATCTTTCATCAGTAATAGATCACAATACTGATTCAGTACGATATTATCCTCTATGCAGAGCATGCAGGGTGTCAGTGAGAAACGACGGAACAGGTCCTGAAGCTGTCAGAGCTCCATGGCTTGTAGTTTAAAGTTTATTATTTGGTTATATACAAAAGGAGATTTATGGAAAAGAAACTGATTTTTTTTACATGTTTTTTTATTATGTTAAGCTTTATTTCAAATGCGTGGTGTAAAGATGAGCCTGAGAAGTTTAATCATGTTATGATCGGAAGTCATGCTTCAGTTATTAACAACAATGCTGAAGGTATGGAAGATGATGAGTTATCGGGTTTTATACTAAGTTATCAGAGAAACATTAACAAAAATGTTGCTTTCCGCGGCGGATATTTCGCAGATGAACATGATGATTTTTCATTCATTGAAACCAGAGGCGTAGAAGCTCAGATGCTTATAAGCAATGATTTTACCTCAAAAGGTTTCTTTTATTTTGGTGGTGCTGGTTTGTTTAGTGAATCCTGGGAATACTCAGGTAAAGACATAGATTTTGATTTCAGCGGTTATTTATTATCTTTGGGCATTGGATACAAATGGGATCATGTTGTTCTCGATTTTATCATTAACTACAAAGATCCAGGAGATTATGAAGATAAAATCAATGAATTTGCCGGAGCATTTTATCAGGAATCAATTGATGTTGTTGCTCTTTCAGGTGGATTATCAATAGGTGTGCGTTTTTAAATATTTCACTATTAATTTTAATCTGTTCCGGACATTTGTCACCGGAACAGATAATATAAGATCTTTTTTAATTTTTTTTCAAAAAATTTGAATTTAATAAAAATAACACCGTTATTTTAACTAAATAATTTAATGACTTATTTTACTATATAAATTTTAAAAAAATAGTGCAAAAAATTTTGCTTGAATAATATTATACACAAAGTTACAAGAAGTCATGCTAACAGGAAAATATAAATTTCAGATTAAATTTAATGAAGATGCTCTGCTTCCTCTTTTCAAAGGTTCAACATTCAGAGGTGTATTCGGCCATGCATTAAAAAAATCTGTGTGTGCTCTTAAATTTCAAAGTTGCGAAAACTGCATATTAAACTCGAACTGCCTTTATCCGTTTGTTTTTGAAAAAAAGTTAAACAACAGCACCAATAATATCTCATCAGATCCCCACCCGATTGTTATAGTCCCTCCTGAGACTAAAAAGAAAGAATTTATAAAAGGAGAGATCCTTGAAACGGAAGTGATTTTGTTTGGTAAAACAAATGAAAAGCTCCCCTACTTTATTCTGACTTTTCAAAATATGGGTGCGATGGGAATCGGGAAAAAAATCAAAGGCAGAAGAAGCAGGTTTCAGCTTGAAAAGGTCACTTCCGGAGAAAATATAATTTTTGACGGAAAAAGTAATGCTTTTTCAGATAACACAACTTCTCAGTATTTAGAACTTAATAAATGTAATCACAACTCAAATTGCTCTGAAATAAAAATTAAATATAATACACCGCTTAGAATTAACTTTGATAAAAAAATTCCAAAGAATCTTCCATTTAAAGATTTAACAAGAATTATGCTCAGAAGAGTTTCATCCCTTATGAATGCATACGGAGACGGCGAACCAGAGCTCGATTATAAAAGATTAATTGAAAAAGCAGAGCAAATAAAAATAAAGAACTCTGATCTTTTCTGGCACGATATGAAAAGATATTCAAACAGACAAAAAAAAGAAATGTATATGGGCGGTTTTCTTGGAGAAATCACATACTCCGGAAATTTAAGTGAATATATACCGCTTATTGATGCATGCTCAAAAATTCATATAGGCAAAAATACCATGTTTGGTCTTGGTCGTTTTGATTATCAGTTGGTAAAGGTTTCTGGTTATGATTTCTGAAAAATTACTGATCCTTTTAAATCATGAACCTGACGAATATCAGACTCATGATATAAAAAACAAACTTAACATAAAACAAATAGTATTTCCTGATGAAACTATAAAAAAAATGTGGTCTTCGATTCCATCTGAACCGGAAAAAATATCTTTATATCTTGAACCGATAAAAGAATGGATTTTAACAAATTCGTCTATAAAAGATCTTGTTTGGATTCAGGGAGAATCAGGTGCTTTGTTTAAT
>JBNJGP010000205.1:0-3050 GCA_051747805.1 Candidatus Muiribacteriota bacterium | reverse complement strand
GGTTTTAATTTTAGTACAGGATTTATTGAAAAATCAACCAAAACAGATTCTTTTGAATTTAGAGTTCTTCCTGTAAGGGATTTATCCCAAGAGGAAATATATATGTTTGGATTATAATTAAATAATTTTGCAACGGGGTTTAAATGAATAAAATAGTTTTAAAAAATATTTCAAAAACTTATAACAAAAAAAAAGTACTTGATATTAAAGAAACTGAAATTCCTTTAAATGGTATTGTAGCAATTGTTGGTTGGTCAGGGGCGGGGAAAAGCACACTAATAAATATCTTAAGTCTGATGGATACCCCTGATGTAGATCTGGATAAAGAAAGTGTAATTGAGTATTATCTTGATGATAATAATTTTTCTATTACATATAAAAAAGGAAAATTATCTCCTGAAATTATTCAGCGATGGAAAAATAAAGATCCTCAAATAATAGATCAGAATCAGTTCAGAAGAAGAGCTCTTGGTTTTATTTTTCAGGAACCCTTTCTTCATCCAAATTTAAGTATAGATTTTAATGTAAAAACCCCTCTTTTTACCAAGCTTAAGACAATACCCAGTGATAGTTTAACCCATGCATGTTCAGTTCTTGATATAGAAGAGCAGATGATGAGTTTTTCTGATAAAGTCTCAGGAGGGCAGGCTCAAAGAGCTTCTATTTTAAGGGGATTATTAAAAAATGCTCCGGTTTTATTTGGTGATGAAATAACAAACAACCTTGATCATTCAAGAGCTGCTGTAATTCTGGAAGAAATATCAATGGCTCTTAAAGACAAGGAGAATAAAATTCAGGGTTTTTTTTGGGTGTCGCATGATATTCATCTTATTAAGGATTATGCATCTTTAATAGTTACTATAAAGCAGGGTGAGTTAATAGTAGCTAAACAGAATTTTGAATCATTTGACTCAATTTTAGAATACATAAGAGAAGATAATGAATTAAATAATGATTCAGAATATTCAAAAAACAAGGCTTTTAACTTTGATTCAGAAAAAGCTGGTTTATTGGAGCTTGGAATTTATTATTTTTCATATGCTTATAATGATTTATTTAAAGATCGGTTAAAACCTACAGTAGATTATCTTGTTGTAGTTCTGTCTCTTTCCTTTATCATTTTATTTATATTTTCAATTTTTAAAATAAGTTATGCATCTCATAAATATCTTGAATTGAAACTTTCTGATCCCCGTATAAATTTTCTCGAGATAAGGGCAAGTGAAAATTTAGGAGAACTAACCGGGAAGGAATTAAATGATCTTAAAATAATGCTTAAAAATAAAACAAATTTTATAACCCCGGTTTACTATGTCACAACTCAGATAAAAGATTTGAAGAGAAATATTTTCAGAAGTAACAGCAATGCCGTTACTTTTCGCAAAGGTGATCCTATTGTTAATAAATTTTTTTCCTCAGAAAAACCTCGTTTTATATATTCAGATACAAATTATAAAGGTTATATTTTAAATTCTAAAAGAGCTGAAAGTTTTGGTTATGATGGAGATGAAAAAAATGTAATTTTGAGTTTTAATGGTTTTAATAGCGATCAAAAAGATAAAAAAATAACTGCTGCTTTTGTTGATTCAAAAATGCCTTTTAATAAAACTATGATGCTTAGAGAAGAGTTTTATCTTGATTATTATAAAATGAATTTTAATGAAAAAAAGCCTCCTATGGCTTTTATTATGGTCTATCCTAAAAATATTTATGAAACTTCTAATATCAGTAAAATTGTGGACAACGATCCAAAATACGAAATAATAGGAGCTTTTAAAGTAGATAATAAAATAGCTGTAATAAAAGAGATAAAAAAACATACATCTCTTTTTTTATGGCTTTCAATAACTGCAGTTACAATTATTTCTGTATTTTTTGTAGGAATAACTATCTACAGAAATATTCATAAAAAAAAAAGAGAAATTGGTGTTTTTCTAGCGTATGGAATGAGTAAATTTTCTTTTCAGATGTTTTATCTGTGTGAGGCTGCAATAATAATGGGATCAACTTTTGTTCTTACAATGAGTATATATTTTGGAATATTGGAAAAAATTATAAACAGAATAATAACAAAAAGTGGTTTTTTAAAGGTTGTGGGTAATATTGATACAGGAACAGTGATTCCCGCAAAAGATCTAAGTGTTCCAGCTATCTGGCTGACAGGGATTTATTTTGCATCATTTCTTTTGCTGGGTTTTCTTTTTGTTTATTTTATAGGCCGCCTAACCTCTCAAAAACCAATTCAACTTATCAGGAGTAATTAAACATGCAATTTTTGAAATTTTTGTTTGGAATTTTTATTGTTTTATCATTTTTAACTTTATCAGGTTGTGGTGGCAAAGATTATTTTGGTCAAATATTTTCTTCAGAGTCAGATGCTAAATCAGAACAAAATGATATAAATACATCACCTCCTGAAAAAAAGAAGAAACCTTTCGATAATAAAAATACCGATTCAACTGAAGATATAACAAAAAAATATAATGTAAAATTTAAATTTTATTCAAATGAACTGGGCGCTGAGACAAAAAGACAGATTTATCCTCCGGAAGATATAAAAATTTTTTTTGGGAAGGGTTTGGCTGAGTTAAAAAAAAACGCAGAAAAGGATCTTTTGCTAAAAAAACAATTTTCTGAAA
The DNA here is from genome assembly GCA_051747805.1 of Candidatus Muiribacteriota bacterium. GTDB lineage: Bacteria > Muiribacteriota > Muiribacteriia > Muiribacteriales > Muiribacteriaceae > JBNJGP01. The sequence continues at coordinate 411 of JBNJGP010000205.1, read as the reverse complement.
GTGTAATAAACACAAGTGTTAAAAAAAATAATTTGATTACATGTAAAAATTATGACTTTAAATATGTAAACAAGGACAAAAAGCACAATGAAATTATTGTGCAAATTAATTTGATTGACAGACATAAAAAGAATCTTTTTATTTACTATCCTCTCCAGTATAAAACATCGTTTAGGTCAGGATTTTTTAAAAATAATGAACAAGCTGTTATTTCATTGGATATGGCATTAAGAGATTTTATCATTTTTATTCAGGATCAGGAAATTTACGATAAAATCAAAATAAGGTTTTCCAAAGAAATTATAGTTGACCCTCTAAATGATAAATGCGCTCTTTTTTCTCATCTTTTTTATCCAAGAAATATTTACGAAAATAATATTAGATATGGTTGGGGTAGCAATCTTTTTGAAA
>JBNJGP010000204.1:0-3070 GCA_051747805.1 Candidatus Muiribacteriota bacterium | reverse complement strand
GTTTATAATAATACAAAAAGTGACCGGATTTCAAGTTTTAAGAAAATATCCGGAACTGAATACGGAGAAAGTATATCTGATAGACTCAAAAAAGATATTCAAATCTGTTTATAACATATTTTCACTCCAGGTTTCTGTTAAAAACTCAAAAGCTTTTACAACTCCTATATTAAATTATAATTAAATCAGATATACAACTATATTTCAACTGGAATAGTTGAAAAGTTGCGAAATTCTGTAGGTGAAGTAAGTTGAATCAAGATGAGTAAAGATCAGCATTCTTAAACGGTTGCTCATTCTCCTTCTTTAGTTATTGACATTATTATAAATTTTCTGGTACAAATTAAATCGTAAAAATACAATTCCTGATCACTTTTTTTTGTGATGAACTTTATTAACTCAATCGTTGGGAAAATAATGTCAGCTCAAGCCAATAGTAAAGCTAAATCCGATATTGAAAAAAAATTGCTCGGAGAATCCCTTGTCAAACACAAACTGATTGACCATAATCAACTTGAACAAGCATTAAAGCGAAGAACCCAGGTTGATAAGCCTATAGGATCGATTTTGATTGAGATGGGCTTTGTTCCGGTGGATAAAATGCTCGTATTTTTGTCCAGAAAATTTGCTGTTCCACCAATTAATTTATTTAAAGTCAACATCGAACCGGAAGTACTAAAACTCATATCGCGGAAAAAGATGATAAATTTTCAAATCCTTCCGGTCACAAAGGAAAACAATACCTTAACCCTTGCCATGGTGAACCCCCAGGATTTTATGACCATCAGCGAACTGGAGTTTACACTTGGGCAAAAAATTAAGCCTATGATTGCGCCGTTTTTTATGATGCAGGCTGCGCTGAGTTTACTTTCTGAATCTTATGAAGGTGGGCTTGACGGAACTGATATTGAAAATTTGGCTATGCACGATGCCAAATACAGTGAAACACCTCCGGAAATGGAAAAATTGTTTGGGTATTTAATTGAATCTGGTTGTGGAGATATGCTCTTAACCGCTGGAGTTCCTCCAACACTTAAGATGGGTAGTGTTTTAAAGCGGGTGCCCACAGTTTCATTAACCCCGGCCCAAATTGAAATATATGCGAAAAATTTATTAAGTACTGAGAAATGGGATCTTTTTAATCAACGCAATGAACTTGAAATCGGCATGACTTATAAGGATCAGGCCCGGTTTCGAATCACCTTTTACCGCCAGCGAGGTTCCATATCGATTGCAATGCGGCATTTGCCTGAAAAGATTCCACCGTTAAAGGAACTGGAACTTCCTGAATGGATTTATGACTATGCCTTATCTCCCCAGGGCCTCATCATTATGGCCGGGCCTGCTGGCAATGGGAAATCTACTACGCTTTCAGCGATGATTGATATAATTAATACCAATCGGAGATGTAATATTATTACACTGGAAGAACCGATTGAATTTTTACATAAACACAAAAAAAGCAATATCAATCAACGCGAGGTAGGTCGGGATACAGAAAGTTTTGCTGATGGGCTTCGGGGTATTTTCCGTCAGGCCCCGGATGTAATTGTTATAGGTGAAATGCGGGATAAAATAACATTTGAAACTGCTATAAAAGCGGCCCGAACCGGCCATTTGGTTTTAACTACAATGAATGCCTTTGATTCTACCGCGGTTATTCAAACTATTATTAATATGTTTCCGGTTGACCAACAGGATTTAATTCGTTTGATGCTTGCTGATTCACTCTTATTATCGCTTGGGCAACGCTTAATTATAAAAAAAGACGGTACAGGGATGGTGCTTGCTCTTGAAAAACTGAGCGCATCTCACCGGACTCAAAATTTCATCAGGGAAAACCGGGTTCATCAAATTCGTTCTCAGATGGAATCGGGTAATGAAGAGTTTATACCATTAGATGTGTCTCTTGCTGATCATGTGAAAAATGGAAAAATTTCTTATGATGATGCACTGTTGTATGCAACCAATTCCGCTTCTTTTAAAGAACTTGTTCGAAAGCCATAACCTGCTTAAACAAATTCAGAGCAAATCTTTGAGTTGGTCGATGAAGATTATACCATCATAATAATCATGATCAGGATGCCTGGTTCTCTTGACTGATCAGAGTAGAGATATACCCAAAATCAGTTTTTTTAGTATGTTGACATTATAATAAATTGTCTGGTATGTATTTAAAAATAAAAGTAAAGCTGAAGTCCTTTTTATTCCTCAAAAAGGAGAGATATATATAAATGGAATACCCGGTTAAAAAAGTACCAGTTAAAAAAGTATCAGTTAAAATAATAACAATCCATGGTATGATCATAGGTACTATTAATATCAGTGGATTTTGTAATTTTTCTGAATACATGGATAATGATAACAGCTCTTATCTTAAAATCTTTGATGTAGATATTGAAAATAGTACAGTTCTAAATTTTATAAACAATGATGGAAACTTTATTTTATTACCAAAATCGAAAGACAATATTTATATCCCTTTTGATAATTAGTGTTTGGGCGAAAAGCAGAAATTTTTTTCAGTTACGGCAGATAAAAAATTTAACAGCAGTATTACCGGAGTATTTTGAAGATTAAATTTTTCATTTAACGAAGAAATGGTCAAAAAAGTCAGTTTTCGTTTTTCAAATAACTAAAATCAGATAAAATGTTTGCATCCTTTTTTTATGCAATAACCACCTTGTTCCTTCCGTTTTCCTTTGCTTTGTATAAAGCTGTATCAGCTCTTTTGATAAAAGAGTCCTCATCTTCATTTGTAATATATTCTGTAAGACCTATGCTCACAGTAAGTTTTTTAACTTTTGTAAAATTATGCTGCTCAGTTTTACTTTTTATTCTTTGGGCTGAGTCGTCTGCATTTTTCGTTGAGGTATTAGGAAGGAGGACAGCAAATTCTTCTCCTCCTATTCTGAAAAAATAGTCGCTGTCCCTTACTATGCTTTGAATAAGTTCTGAGAGCTCTTTTAATACTTTGTCTCCGGTTTGATGGCCGAAAGTATCGTTTATATTTTTGAAATAATCTATATCAAGAATCATAAGTGATAAAGGTGTTTCATATCTTTTGCAG
>JBNJGP010000203.1:0-3135 GCA_051747805.1 Candidatus Muiribacteriota bacterium | reverse complement strand
CGTTTAAATCTTTTGCTTCTAACGCAAGCAAAGCTTACTCTATCGCGAGTGAAACGAGCTCTATACGTGCTGAAAGCACTCTTTGCGTTGCCTAAAGCAGCTCTCACATTTTAATATGTAGGCCTGACCACAAAAGCTTTTTAAGAAAATTTGCTAAACTCAAAATAATAATATTTTGAAAGGACTATTTTATGTATTTAGAAAAGATTAAAAATAAAATAAAAAATCCAGATATGGAATATAAAATCCCGGATTTCTGGAAAAAATTTTATAATTTAGATAAGAACGTTAATATAAAAGAATTTTATGAAGAGGTTTTCAAGTTTTTTGAAAATAAAGTTGGGAATAATTCAGGAGAGCAGGATTTAAGGCTTATACAGCTTTATCTTCATCATTTTACTGCCTATAAACATTGCCAACATGATATTTATAACAGAGGAACCCTTTTAAAAACTATAGCTGTTTTACCTTTTATTTCCGAAGAGTGTGGATTTAACTCAATAATGCTTTTACCTCATTTTTTAAGGAGTGATAAGTTTAAAAAGGGGAATTTTGGGTCTCCCTATTCTGTGAAAGACTATTATAGAATTGATCCGTATCTTGCTGATCCTGTATGCGAGGCACATGAGGAGGAACTTTTTGCCGCATTTATAGAGGGTGCTCACAAGCTTGGTATGAAAGTGTTTATTGATATGGTTCCAAGAACCGCGGCGAGAGATTCGCTGTGGATACTTGAAAATCCGGAATGGTTTTACTGGATTAAGCCCGAAAACACCGATAAACTTATTACCTTATTAAAAACATATATTGACGGGTTGCCAGAACCTTCTGCCGTAACTTCTGATATTATTGAACAAGTTCTTGAAGGACTGCCAGTTGAAGAAATTCAGAATTTATTTGAGTACGCACCTTCTGTTAAAAATCCAGAAAAGTGGGAAAGGTTTAAAAAAGAAAATAAAAAAAATCCAGATTTCTTAGCAGCCCTAACCAAAGAATTTGGATTAATAACGCCACCCTGCAGCTCTGATTGCGTTAACGACCCACAACCACCATGGACTGATGTTACGCCTTTGCGTTTATATGAGGATTATCCTGAATCGCTTCTTAATAAATATGGGGATAAAATACTTGATAAACCTCCTTTCTTTATTCAGCCAATTTTAAAGGCCTCTAATTTTTATGGTAAAAAGCCTTTAAAGGATTTATGGCATAAAGTTTCAGATATTTCTCTTTATTATTTTAAAAAATTTGATGTAGATGGTTTAAGAGGAGACATGTTTCATGCTCTTCCTTCAGATTTAATAAATCAGATGGTTAATAAAATGCCCGCGGATTTTACCCTTATTATGGAGAATCTTAATAATCAGGCCGGAGAAAAACTTTCGCTTAAGCATGATTTTGACTTTTATACGGGGAACTTATTTGCCATTATAAATGAGAGTGCTGAAAACATTCATTATTATCTTAATGAAACAACTCAATATGAAACTAAAATATTAGGAATGCCAGTTATTGGTGATTCGGTGCCGATTTTCTCAAGGGATAAAAATAAAGCACAGTTTCAACTGGCCGCTCCTGTATTTATGTCTAATTCAGCGTTCGGCATTACTGCTGATACGCTTATAGGGAATGATTTACCTTTAAACTACGGACTTGGTTTTTCAGAACATATGCAAAAAGAGTTTGACAAAAAGCTTTATAATGCTGGCAGAACTCTGAGTTATTTTAATCAGGATTACCTGACTGACTGCTGGGATAACGTTAATAAAGAAAATATAGATTTTATTTCAGAACTTACTTCTTTAAGAAAAGAAATTTTTAAAAGTAATAAAATTAATATGAAGGATTTATTTTTTGATCATGCAAGACATATTTTAACGTGGATTCTTTCCATAGAAGATGAAGATAAATTTAAAATTTATATTAATTTAGGGGATTACCCTTTTGAAACTGAAATTCAAAATAATATTATTTTTATGTTAAATTCATATAAGCAGGAACACAAATTTTTTATTAATAAATATGGGATAATCTGTGAAAAATTAGGTGAATTCTAAGTTAAAAAGGAGGAATTTTGAAAAATATATTAATAACCGGCGGGGCAGGATTTATTGGCTCACATCTTGCAGAATACCTTCTTGAAAAAAATAAAAACGTTGTTATCTTTGATAATTTATCAACTGGTCTTTATGAAAATATATCACATCTTGAAGAGAATAAAAATTTCAAATTTAACTTCGGTGATATACATGAAATTGAAAAGTTAGAGCCCCTGATTAAGGAAGCAGATTTTGTTTTTCACCTTGCCGCAGCTGTAGGAGTTAAATTTATAATAGAAAACCCAATAAAAAGTATAACAACCAATGTTAGAGGAACAGAAAATGTACTTCTGCTATCTAATAAATTTAAAAAACCAGTTTATATAGCTTCTTCTTCAGAAGTTTATGGTAAAAATTCCAACCTCCCTCTCTCAGAAGACGATGACCGGGTTCTTGGTCCGACTTCTATATCCAGATGGAGTTATTCCTGCTCGAAATCAATAGATGAATTTTTAGCTCTTGCATATTATCATGAAAAAAAGCTTCCAGTTATTATAGGACGATTTTTTAATACCTGCGGCCCCAGACAAATAGGGGAATATGGAATGGTAATACCCAGATTTGTAAAACAGGCTCTGTTAGATTTGCCGCTGTTTATACATGGGGACGGTTCTCAAGTTAGATGCTTTACACATGTTTTTGATACAGTTGAGGCAATGGGTAGATTATTTAATGATGAGAAATGCTTTGGACAAACTTTTAATATTGGAAGTAGTTATCCTGTTACCATACTGGAACTGGCCCAGAAAATTCTTGAAAAAACAAACTCAAAATCTCCCCTTGAATTTATTCCGTACGAAAAAGTTTATGGAAAAAATTTTCAGGATATGGCCAAAAGACAGCCCGATAACAGAAAATTGAAAGAATTTACTGATTTTGATTTCAGATATTCTGTTGACGACATAATAGATGATGTTGTAGCATATTTTAAAGGTTGATTTTGATATTACAATAAAAACTTGAGTTTAGCAAAAAATAGAAATTTTAACCTGTAGACACTTAAAAAACTTGATTTCACGGGGGTCTGTGCCGAGCC
>JBNJGP010000202.1:0-3175 GCA_051747805.1 Candidatus Muiribacteriota bacterium | reverse complement strand
TTACTGTTATCGTTAGATAACTTTACTATCACCTTTAGGTGATTTTACTAAGCTGAAAGCTTTTTACTTTTAGGTAGGCCTGACCACTCGTTTTACCGAAGGTCGAGTAAAGTCAGCTAAAGCTGACAGTTAAAAGATTAAAACAAAAACACTGTAAATTTTAATTTACTTTACTGTTATCGTTAGATAACTTTACTATCACCTTTAGGTGATTTTACTAAGCTGAAAGCTTTTTACTTTTAGGTAGGCCTGACCACAAAAGTCTTTTAAAAAAATTTGCTAAACTCAATTTATACAAAAATTAAAAAAATTTTAACGGAGTATTTTACATAATGATTACAGAAGAAGAAAAAAAGCATTTATTAAAGTTTATGACTCCCCAGAGACTTAATAAAATGTTGAATGTTTTAGAAAATAGAAGTGATTATATTTCAGTTATTGCAGAAAATTTTTTCAATCCAGGTAACGTGTCGGCACTTATACGCTCAATAGACGCTCTTGGTTTCTGTAAATTAAATGCCCTGGAGTATAATAATAAATTTTCCAAAAATAAACAGATTAGTCGGGGAAGTGAAAAATGGGTTGAGGTAGAAAAATTTAATAGCACAGAAGATTGTTTTACTAAATTAAAGTCGGAAGGCCGTTATATTTACTATGCTGATCCGGATCCACAATATCCGGATATTACAGAAATGCCTCTTGATAAACCCTTAGCACTGGTTTTTGGACAGGAGAATCCAGGCGTTTCAGAAGAAACTAAAAAACTTGCAGACGGTGGTTTCAGGCTTCCTATTTATGGTTTTGTGGATTCTTATAATGTTTCTGTTACTGCTGCTCTTACATTATTTACTCTAAGGGAGCGCCTTTATAAAGAAGTTAAAAACTTTATGCTTGATGAAAAAAGAAAAAGAATAATTTTTGATAACTGGATAAAAGATAATTATAATGTTCAGGAATTTGTTAAAACTAACTAAATAAAAACGGAGGGTTTTATGTATAATATTCTGCTTGCTATGGATAATTCAAGTTACAGTAAAAATGCGCTGGAAATGTCAGTAAATGTTGCCAGAGAAATCGGTGCAAGAATTAATATTCTTTATGTTATTGAGAACAAAATGCTTTATCATCCATTTGTTCCTGTAGTTTTTAATCCTGTAATGGATGGATATGATTTAGGTGATGATTACACAAAAATCTATGAACAAACTCGTGAAAATATCAAAAAGTTTGGGAAAAAAGCCATTGAAGAAGCAGAAGAATACTGCAAAAAAAATGGGGTAGATCATTTATGTTTTATGAGAGAAGGAATTTTATCAGAAGAAATAAACTCTCTTGCAGTAGATAATGATGTTGTAGTAATGGGCATATTCGGACATTCTGCCAAGTTCACGGGTGGATTGCTGGGCTCGGCCGTTGAAGAAGTTGTAAGAACCTGTAATAAACCTGTTTTGCTTGCGCCAGATAAAGTGAATAATTTCAAAAAAATTGTTGTTGCATTTGATAATAGTAAATTTTCTAACAAAGTATTAAAACTCGCCTTCTGGATGGATAAAATATGGAATCATAACCTGGAGTTTGAAATTTTTACTGTTGTAACTAATAAAGAAGAACAGGAAAAATTTAATGAGATTATTGATGGATTAGTTTCAGAAAAGGGAGAAAATTTTAAAAAAAGAATACTTCTAAGCGAAAACAAAGTAGAAATGATTATAAATCATTCAGTAGAATCTGAGGCAGATTTATTAATGATGGGAGCTTTTGGGCATGGTCGTATTAGAGAGCTTATTCTTGGCGGAACTACTTCTGAAATTATCAGGAAAATACGTATACCGGTTTTTTTATACAGATAAGGAATTAGTAATATGTCAAAAGCAAATAAAAAATTCTGGTTAGTTTTAATGGCAGGTTTTATTCTGGGAGTGTTTTTTTCGCTTGGTAATAATGAAAAAGAAGTCAATGAAAATAAAGAAATTTTACCCCAGACTAAAGAAAAAAAAGTAATAGCCCTGCTTCCAAATGTACAGGAGATGATATCGGCTGTTGGTGGAACTAAATATTTAGTTGGTGTTACCCAGCACAGCGTTTATCCGGAAGATATAAAAGAAATTCCGGTAATAGGCGGATATCAGGGGTTTAATTATGAAAAAATTTCAATTATTAATCCAGATTATATTTTCGGGACTTCAGCTTCTCAGGAAGCCGGACTTGAACTTGAAAAAATAGGATTTCATTATATTCAGGTGAAGGATGAAAGTATTGAAGATATACATAACTCCATGATTCAAATTGGCCAGATTCTTAACCTTGAAGAGGAGGCTTTATTAAAAGTGAATTCTTTGAGACAGAAATTTGAAAAATTAAAAGCAAAAGCCTCAAATATGAATAAGAGTGTTTTAATGCTATTAGGAGATCCAGGTGAATTAAAGAATTTATACGTTGCTGGACCCGATACTTTTTTAGATGAAATTATCACAGAGTTAGGATTTAAAAATGCTTATGAGGGAGATATACAGTACCCTTCGCTTTCTGCAGAAAATATTTTAAAAATAAATCCGGATTATATTATAATATTAGATGAAAGAAATAAAATTGATGATTCAAAAAAAAAAGAAATTATAGCTACCTGGGATTCATTAGACGTTCAAGCTGTTGAAAATAATAATGTTAAAGTTTTAAACGGCGATTTTGTGTTTTTGCCTGGGCCCAGATATATAAAAACTGTTGAAAAATTAATGGTTTTGTTAAATAAATAAAAAAAAGCTGCCCTTTAAATTCAAGAGCAGCTTTAGGTTGAGTGGGGTGGGTTAAAGCTGTATTTAATAAAATACGCTTGGTTCTTGGTTACTATTTAATCTGTAGTTAAATGGATCAAATTCATCTGAAGCAACCTGTTTAAATTTACCATCCTGTTCAGCCTGATAAACTTCTTCAGATTTTGTGATTGTAAATTCAATTAAAGTAGCAACCATAATTAAAGCAATTAACAGAAAAAATAACCCAACTTTAAATCTTTGATAAGAGTTCATAAAAAACCTCCAAATTCTTTATTTGTAAATAAGACGGTTTGAAGATAAAAAGTGTTGGAATTTTTTTAAGCCGAGAAGAGCCGCGAGAAGTGAGAGGTGAGAGGTGAGACGATAGAGGCCGATAGGAGCCGAGAAGAGCCGTGAGAAGT
>JBNJGP010000201.1:0-3208 GCA_051747805.1 Candidatus Muiribacteriota bacterium | reverse complement strand
AGAAAACCTGAATTTAAGGGGACTTTAAAAAGTTAAATCTTAAAACAAATAATTTTTTGCAAAAGGGTTTGAATTGATTTTTAAACCCTTTTTTGTTTTACTTCATAGTAGATGACAAGTTCTATAAGTATAATGTAATAACTTTATTTTTAACAGAGTTAATTAATTGGTTTAATATATTTGTTATTTTAATTTTTTTTCAGTATAATTTTACATTAGCAGAAATTAAAATAAATGTTTTTTTAAAAACCGGGGTTTAAATGCTGAAAAATTCTGAACTAAATAAAAGCAGAGATAAATGTTTATTTAAAAATAACCAAAGAGGGTTCACTCTTCTGGAGCTTATGATAACAGTTGCTTTAATTGGGATTGTTGCTGCTATCGCATTTGGAAGTCTCCAGAATCTTATCCCTAATGCTAAAGCAAAATCAGCGGCAAGAGAGCTTAGATCTAATCTTCAAAAAGCCAGAATGGATGCAGTTAAAAATAATAACGAATGTTTTGTAGTCTTAACTAACTCCGGCGGAGGTAATAAAGGCGGTGCTGCTGCATGTTATGATAATAATGGTGATAGTGATTGTGATACTGTAAATGATGATATGATTTTTACTTTTGAACTCGACGGGAAAGCAGGTGTTGAATTTGAAAATAATGGTCTTGCCGATTTTACATTTAATTCAAGGGGACTCCCGGATATTGCCGGTACTTCCAGTGTTAAATTTACAAATAATTCCGGTTATGAAATTGTTATAGAATTGATGCCAACCGGCAGAATAAAAATAAATTAAAAAGGTATTTTTATGGATTCAACTCATGATGTATTAAATCGAAAAAAAGGCTTTACTTTAATTGAAATCATGATGGCCCTTGCAATTTCAGGTTTTTTTCTTGCCGCATTAATAAGTTTTTTTATATCAACAAATAAATTGAATACAGTATATGAAGATGTTGCCGGACTTCAGCAGGAGATAAGAGCTGTAATGGAGATGATGTCAAAAGATATAATGATGGCAGGGCTTGATCCTACTGATTCTGCACCCTGCGACGCTTTTAATGACGGTACTGCCTACCCTGGTTCTGAAGATAAAAATGATACAGATGAAAATTCAATTTCCATAAAATACGATCATAACGGAGACGGGAGTTGTGATGTAGATACTGCTTACTGGTATGACAGTGCAAATAAAACAATTATGTTCAGGAACGGCAATGGGGCTACTTTCGGGGCTATGACAGAAGATGGTATAATAGAATCTGTTACTTTTGAATATATTCTGGATGACGGTACAACATTACCTGGTAATGATCCAACTTCGAGTGGAGATCTTGATAATATAAGCATAGTAATAATAAGAGTTTGCGGTCAAATAACCGGAGCATTCGAAGATGAATTTGATAGAAGTTATTGTTTTGAAAATGAAATAAAACCCAGGAATAAATAAAAAAAATTGGGGAATAGTCCAATGTTAAAAAATAATGATTCAGGTTTTACAATAATTGAAGTCCTTTTTGCAATTGCATTGTTTTCGGTTGGGCTTTTTGCTCTGAGTATGACGCAGGGGCATTTTGCAAAAGGACTTTCAGATTCCAGAAATATAGTCCATGCAACTGATGCAGCCATGGCTAAAGTCGAGGAATTATCCAATATTACAGATCCCCTGGATTCGGCTTTTAATACAGGAGGTCATAATGAAACTAAAAATATTGGAAACAGAGCCTATAATATCCAATGGAATGTTGTAGATAACGGAAACCTTACTTTAGAAATAATTATTACAGTTTCATGGACAGAGGGCGGAAAAAATCATTCTTTAAGTTTCCCGTGGGTAAAAGGTTTGTAACAAAAACATGAGAGTTCTTATGAAAAATTTTAATTATAATTTTTTGTCTGTTAGAAATGAAAAAGGCTCAGTCCTTTTAACTACACTTCTGGTGATGTTTCTTTTAACTATTATAGTACTAGGATCATTTTCAACTTCTTCAATTGATTTGCAGATAAGCAGAAACTATAAAGTTTATAAAGAAAACCTTATTCTTGCAGATGCTGCTGTAAATGAAGCAAAAAGTCTTGTTTTAAACGGTATTGCAGATAATTCAGCTTCCTGGGTAAATGGAGTGCTTGATCTTTATAATGAAGATGACAAATACCTGAAACAAGGAACAAGTTATGATACCTCAAATACACCGGTTTTAAATGAAATAGACGTAGATGAAGTAATAGATGACTGGAATGCAGGAAAGGCGGTACTAAACCCCCGGAATCTTTCTGCTGATCCAGGTGCTCAATATGTTGTTTATCGCAATCTGAATAGTCCGGACAATGAGTTTGTTGTACTTGTACGCTCTGAAAAAAATGGTGGTGAGGTTGTTATTGAGGCAGGTTTTTCCAATTAAAGTCAAGGCAGCTTAAAATGTATTTTTATAAAAAACAGTTTTTGATTTGTTTATTTTTTTTCTTTTTCTTGTATTCTTTTTGTTTTGCAGAATTTATTCCTCCTGAAAATATTATAGAAAAAAGCAGATTTCCTGTTGAACAGTTAAATCTTGTGAAAACAAAGTCAGGAGTTAACTATCTTATTTCTGAAGACGGAAGGTATGTTTTCCAGGGAGAACTTTTTGATGTGTGGAACGGTCGTAAAGTTACATCAGTTCCCGAAATGGATCAATTAAAAAACAGGGTGGATTTTAATTTTCTGGGTATAAATCCTGAAAAAATGTTTACTCTTAAAATTGGAACAGGTGATAAAAAAGCTTATGTTTTTGCAGAACCCAACTGTTATTACTGCCATAAACTTGCAAAAGAAGCTGATGAGCTTTTAAAAGTCAACAATGAATTCAGTATTTATTTTATTATAGTTCCGGTATCCTCGGAAAAAAGTATTGAGAAAACAAAAAAACTTTTTGAAATTGCACAAGATGATAAAAATAAGGCTCTTGATTGCTTTATAAATGATTCCTTTGAAGACCTTACAAACAAACCTGAAGAAAAATTAAATTATGATTCCATAGATTATAACCGTCTGGTTGTAAAAGCTCTTTCAATCGAAAAATTTCCATTTGTAGTAAACCCTGAGGGCATAATCAGTGTCGGAATGCCTGAAGATATTTTCTTTTTTTTAAAACAGAAGTAAAACAAGTTTAATATTAAGATAACGGGGGCAGTATGAAAAATATTCTAATAATAATTTGTCTGGTTTTTTGTTTTCAA
>JBNJGP010000200.1:0-3252 GCA_051747805.1 Candidatus Muiribacteriota bacterium | reverse complement strand
TAATCGGTCAATTCGGGTGTTGTTTTGAGTAATTGCTGCATAAACTTTTTGTTGATGCTGTTTTAGAGTGTCAATAACTTGATCATATTCCTGATTTACAGAGTCTATTCGTGATGCAATTTTATTGGTTTTCATTAGCATCCTAGATGTATCGCTAACCATGGTATCTTCAGGAGCTGATTTTGTTTTGGTCAGAAAATGATGACTTACTTCAAATCGTCCCGGATCAACAATAATATTAGCCTCTGATGTAATCACATAAAGACTGTCCTCCTGTGCTTGATCTTTCGTAATAGTAATGGGGGTAAAGGGATTGGGATCAATTAAGCTTAGAACAATTGGTTTTCTTTTTTTATTGCTTTGTCTTTTTTCAGGTTTGTCAGTGATGCTTGTTATGGATACTTTAACGTTTAAAGTGTTTAATTTGGCTGCCTTATCTTTTTTGGGTTTATATTTTATCTTATCTGATCCTTTAGAGACTATAGCAGTAAGAGTTTGATCCGGTCGTTTTTTCTGTGCCTTCCGTATTATCTGTTGTTCTGCTTGTGCTTTTATTTTTTGAGCATATTGCTGATCAAAATAAACCTTAGAAGTATCGTGAGCTGTTGTGACTCGTAACAATTCTAACCTGTTTTTTTGTACCCACTTCAATTTATTTGTATCAATTTCCTGTTGCAAATGTTGCTTACTGGCGTCTTTGGCTTCTGCTATCAGATTATTATACTCTATGCCTTTCCATATCTCGTTGGCTTCTTTTTTCAATAAGCTTGCTGAGTCCAACATAATCTGTTTTTTGTTAATATCAATAGCTTTATTGGTTAGTGTGGTTGATCTCTTTAGCTTATCCTGAACGAGCTGATTTTTGTGCAGGTCAAAGTATTTATTAGCAGATTGAACTTTATTTACTTTCCTTTCAATGGCCCGGAATGAAAGCTTAATTTCCTCCGCATTCCCTTCATCAATAGCCGATTTAAGTTTTTTGATATCTTTGGAAATGGAGGTGATGGCAGCCTGGTCTTCTTGAATCAGTGTGTCGAGCCATTGTGCAGTAGTTTTGGCAACGATACTTCTCCGAAGGTCTCTTTTTGCCTGTTTTTTTAAGGTTTTAACTTTTGGATTTATCTGTTGGTTGTTTTTTAATTGAAAGATAGTTTGTAAGCTATCGAATTTCCTGATGTTTTCTTGTGCAGTTTGGGCCCAAAATCCTGAAGCTTTGGTTAGTTCATCCCTGATCGTTTGTTTTTTATTTATTTGTGTATTTAAACTGTTTAAATATTGATTGGCTTCGGATATTTTTTGTTGTCTTTCCTGTTGCAAGAGGAGACTATCTTTTTTCCAATCCGTAGCAGCTTTCGTTTTTGAGTATAAGGAATCCATGGTGCTTATTCCTGAGCGGGAAATTAATTCCGTTATATCCTGTTGTAATTCTTTTTCAATCTGAATATTCGTATCTTGAACAACTGCAATCAATTGATTAAATGAATGTTGTTTTTCAGCAAGACTGTCAGCTTTAGCACGTTTTACTATCCATTTTTTCTGTTCATTACTCGCTTCTTTTTTGGTTTCATGTATACTATCCTTTAGTTGATCTATTTGATCTTGATACGCATTTTTTTTGTTTTTATTTGCTGTCTGCTTATATTCTCTTCTTAATTGATTCAGTTTTTCTTCAGTTTGAGCAATGGTTTGGCCTAGTTTATTATATTTATTATGATGTTTTTTGGCTAACTTCCGTATTTTCTTTTCTTGCTGTTTTATATTCTTAAGATGCTTACTTTTCGATGCAGGAATTTCTTTAGCTTTTTTAACTAATTGCTTTGACACTAAATAGAGTGAGTCGTTTTCGTCTAATGTAGAGTTTGTAATTTTCATTTGTAGCGTGCTGGCTTTTTGGCTAAGGTCTTTTTCTATGTTTTCCAGTGACTGAATTTTTGTTTCAAAATTTTCAATTAAATTTTCGGTGATTTGTTTTTCTGAAGTCAGTTTATTTTTCAGTCGTATTGGTTTTTTAGAATCTTTTTTTTGTGTATCAATGCTGTTTAGCTGTTTATTAACACTATTAATCTGAGAGGTCCGAATATCACGGATTTTAATGAAAGCACGTTGGTTTTTCTTCAGCGTGCTGATCGTACTTTTTATATTTTCTATTTCAATAAATAGCTTATCTACATTTTTTGATGTGAGCTTGTTTGTATCAGCCGTCAGTTTTTCTTTCTGAGCTTTTTGTTGGGCAAGTGAATGTTCTTTCCCTTTTTGTTCTTCAACTGTTTTTTCAAAAGTTTTTTGTGTAGTATTTACATTTAATTCTGCTCTTTCTCTGATATAGGCGATCATTCTTTCTTTGTTAACTGAGTCGGATTCGAAAGCAGTTGCTAAATTTTGTATAGAGTCTTGCTTTTGCAATCCCACTTTATACACATAGATCAGGTCATTTACAGAAGAGCGGGTAGAGGAGAAGTAAGCTGCTGTATTAGAGGTATCCGTAATAAACATAATATCATCATAAGGCGTATTGAAAGGAAAATTAATGTTTTTGGGTTTACTCCATTTTTTTTGTGTGGAATCATACACTGATTTAAAGATATCAAACCCACCCATGGTGTTGTGACCGGTAGACGAGAAATATAAAGTTTTTCCGTCCGGCATCAAATAAGGATAATCTTCGTCATGGGGAGTGTTGATTTCGGAGCTTAACCGTTTTGGCTCCTGCCATCCTCCGGTTTCGTTTTTGCGGGCTATAAATATATCTTTTCCGGTTTTTCCTCGCCTGCCGTAACTGGAGTAAAGAACAAAATCATGAATTTTGCTGAAGAATATTACATCCCTGATGTTCCTTTTTTTATCAGCTCGTGAATAAAAATAGGATGGTTTCTTAATTATACTTCCCGGGAGTTCATCGTTTTTATATGAGAGATAAAAATTTTCTCTTTGAACTTCTACTTTTTTTAATACATAAAGTTCTTTGAATCTGGCTAAAAGATCAATGCCATTATAGCACATTTCTATTTTACGGTCTATATTTAGATTTTTTATATCTCTATTTTTTCCCAGGATTTTAAATATTTTAAAGGCGCCTATGGCATCTTTAAACTGATAGTTTTGGTGGTAGGCTAATCCCATAAAATAATGCAATTTTGGGAATTTATCCTTGGGAAGATTTTCATAAGCGTATTCCAGATATTTTATGGGTTTTTTCTTATCTCTTTTATCAGTAAATAACTGACAAGCACCGAATTTATAGTTATACTCAGG
>JBNJGP010000199.1:0-3265 GCA_051747805.1 Candidatus Muiribacteriota bacterium | reverse complement strand
ATCCGAATATGTTGTTTTTACAGATGGTGACTGTATACCCAGAAATGATTTTTTGGTTGTACATGCTAACGAGTCTGAGCCGGGGTGCTTTTTATCAGGCAGTTATCAAAAACTGCCTATGCAGACCAGCATTCAGATTACAAAAGAAGATATTTTTTCAGGACGCTGCTTTGATTTAAAATGGCTGAAAGCTAATGGTTTAAAAAGAAGCAGGAAAAACAGCAAATTAATCGCCGGACCAAAAATAGCACCATTTTTGAACAAAATAACACCTACTAACTGTACATTCAAGGGAGCCAACGGTTCAGCCTGGCTTAAGGATATTCTTGAAGTTAACGGTTTTGATGAGCGAATGCCCTGGGGCGGTTTAGACAGAGAATTTGGTATAAGGTTGAAAAATTCGGGTATCATGCCCAAGCATGTACGTTACAATGCCATTGTTTTGCACCTGGACCATAAAAGGGGATATAAAGATCCTGACCAGGTTAAAGCAAATAAGAAGCTGCGTATTGCCAATGAAAGAAATAAGGCCATTCGTACTGAATATGGAATTTCCAGTCTTCCTGAGTATCAGGAAGATTATGTGCAAAAGTAAATTGTTTTTTAAAGTGTTTTTCACAGGGAGTATAAAAACCCCATAACTTAGACAATTTATTTACTTTTTGCTTGCTCCAAAGTCGAAGGCTTCGTTTTTGGAGCACAGTGTTTTTATTTAATCAGTTTTTTCAGGCTGATTTCCAGCTTGTTTAAAACTTTAAGCCCTTTTTCACGGGTAAGAGGGTTGTATGTCCATGGCTTTGGAGGCTCAGCCTCCTGGCAGGCGAGGTAATTTTCAGCAACCGGCAAAACAGATAAATCCCTTAATAAAAGTTTTTCAACTTCATTTTGGCTCATTATTCTGAAAGGATAAAACCCGCAGTTTCGTTTTTTTTCTGCCAGTTTGAGAGCAAGGGTTTTCTTTTTCCCCCGGTATGCCGGAACTTCAGGCAGCCACATTGCAAATGGATTTTTAAGGTATCCCATGGGTAAAAAGTATTCTTCTGCAAGCCGGCTGTTGGCCGGTTCGGAAGATGTAAATTTCCAGTCAACTTCCATTAATCTGGAAGGCCGGGTAATCAGCAGGGCTGAAAAATATCGTCCGGCACTGCGTGAAGTAGGGTCTCGGAAATAGACATCTGCTGATTCATCGTAAGTGTAAGATTCCCCCTGTGAGAGATTTGTTTTTTTAATAAAACAGGGGTGCAGAAATCCTAGGTCTTGATTTTGTTCAAAGATTTGGTTTATTT
Source organism: Candidatus Muiribacteriota bacterium (assembly GCA_051747805.1). GTDB lineage: Bacteria > Muiribacteriota > Muiribacteriia > Muiribacteriales > Muiribacteriaceae > JBNJGP01. The sequence continues at coordinate 1,979 of JBNJGP010000199.1, read as the reverse complement.
CTTCTGTTTCTTTTGAAGAAACAGGCCTTACAACCTGTGTATCATCCTGAAGAAAGCAAACCAGCTTTTTATCTTTGCAGTATTCCAGGGCGTACTGCATGTTGCCGTAAAGCCCTCCAAGATGATGTCTGCTGTTGGAATTTTTTTCTGGCTTGATGACATCATGTTTGCCGCTTACTTCATTGAGAACATTTAAAGTTTCAGGATCATTGCTGTTATCATCAAACACAGCGACTTCTGATTCAGGAAAACACTTTTCAATGGACTGTATGCAGTTTTTCAGATAGATACCCCGGTTAAATGAGAATATGCAAAAAAACATGAAAGGACTCCTAAAATGTATCCGGGGTCTTGCAGGAAAAGCCCGTATTATAAGTTTTTTCTTTTATTGACATATTATTATGATAATTTATATTAAAATAAATTTTTAAGAATCAATAGCACACATGTATTGTAAAAGCAAATGAATTTGGTCCCTGTGAAAGTTTGATTTAGTCTTAATTACTGGTATGGCAACATCCAAAACGCTTGCTTCATCAAAATATAAAGGAAAACTATTGAAAAGAAAAATTATAATAAGCTGCACAACAACAAATGAAAGGCTGAAATTTCTACACTACACACTTATTTCAATAAAAAAACAGAGTTTAAAACCAGATATAGTTTATGTTAACATTTCAAAAGAGCCATATTTGCTGGATGAAGGTGTGAAAGATCTTCCTGTCTGGCTAGAAGAACTTGATGTGATTATAAATTGGGTTGAAAATACCGGGTCGTTCAGAAAACTTTTACCCGTCTTTCAAAAATATACAGTTGAAGATCAAGATTTGGTGGTAACTATAGATGATGATATTTTGTATGGAGAAAACTGGCTGGAGGATTTGGTCTTTTATAGCGACAAGAATAGAGGCTCATTAGTCTGTGCTCGAGGAAGAAAAATGAAAAAAAATATTTTTGGCAGGTGGCAAAACTATTCTAATTGGGTATTGTTTAAAAAAGAGACAAAAGGTTTAAATATTTTGCCAACTGGAGGTGCTGGAGTAGTATATAAAAAACCTTTAATAGATGTAGATTTTTTATTAGATAATACGTTTAAAAAAATTGCTCCTACATCTGATGATTTGTGGTTTAAAATGGCTTCATACCGAAAAAAAACTCCTGTAATAGTTTGTCCTAAAATAAATACTCATAATACATATTTGAGACACAAGTTGGGTTTAGATCAACTAAACTTAAAGATTAAGAGTTATTCTGTTCGCCTTTATAAAAATACTTTTGGCTTTATTCTTAACTGGTTTGGGGTAAATATAACAAAAAATGATAAATGTTGGGATGCAATTTGTGACTATTCTAAGAAAAAGACAAGTAAATAAAAGGTAACTACATTCCCCTCCCTTGGATTTCAGGAATAGTTCCAGCTAAAGTCATTTGAATGGCAATCAATGGATTTATTCCTTTATTTGCCATGGTCTTTTCTTATACTTGTCTTATCTATCGTTGCAATGGTATGTATTATACCATAGGTTTTTTAGACCTCAGGAGATGCTTGGTTTTTTATTATTTTAGAGGTACTTAGCTTCTTTGTCCAAAAAATGATTTTAGCATTAGCAGATGGCTTTTTATCTACATAGTAAGTAATATTTTTTGAGACAATCAAACTTTAAAAAAAATTCTTGAAAAATCTGTCAAGCATTTTTTTGTCTTTTTTTTGCCTATAGGGGTGAGCAGTTACACAAAAAGACTTTAATGTAAAAAAATGATTTATTATTTTTAAAGCCCTTGTCTGTAAATATAATTATCCGATATTATAAGAAATTTATTTTGAAATTTAATAAAATCTTGTGTTTTGTTTTACAGTATTTTAACAGTTAAATTTTTTTACAAACAGATTTTTTTGTCAGAGTTTGTGAAAAAAACAAACAGCATCAATAAAAATTAAATGTCTGATTCATTGGGTACATGTATTCAACGACCGATGA
>JBNJGP010000198.1:0-3269 GCA_051747805.1 Candidatus Muiribacteriota bacterium | reverse complement strand
GATTATTCCAGATAAGTTTAAGGACGATAAAAAAGTAAGAAAAATACTCCTTGATGCTTACCTTGAAAAAGATCTTGAATATATCCGGAGAAATATTTCATACAGCAATAAAAATGCAAAAAAGAATTACATTTCATACCTGACAAAAGCTTTAAAAGCTGACTGGGCAAGCGCTGAAGAAGAACAAAAAGCAACAGAAAAAATGATAAAAGAACAAGAGCAGAAAGAAGCAAAAACAAACGCTCCTGACCTTACAAAAACTTCTGATGAAATACTTAAATATATGGCAGAAGAGGTAGGAAATAAAGTTGCACAAGCAGAGCTTATAAGAAGGGAAAAAGAGGCTAAAGCCTGAGTGATTAAATTTTCAGACTAGACGCAAATCTGGCGATTCGCTTACGTCAGAAAAAAAAAGTTAATCTCTTGCTCAGCAAGGCTTTCAGGTGTGTTCTACATGAGAACACAATAATTACAAAAAAAAACATAAACTATTTATTTTAATACATTTAGTAAAGAACACACAAAAAAATACACTTTTTACACATGTTAGAGGTTCAAAAAATGGAAGAAAAAAATATAAAAAAAATACAAAATGAGTTTCTAAAACAATCAGAAAAAATTGATTTTTATAAGAAAAAAATGGATGAAATCGATGATAAAATTTTATCCTGCATGGAGAAAAAAGAGCTACAAAAATATTTAAAGATGCATCGGGCTATCCATCAAGTCTGGCAAAAATTAGATCGAGAAAATCTAACATTTTTTAAAAAAAATCGAGATGAAATTGTTCAAGTGGATTGGTAAAAAAAGTGTGTTTTTTTTTAATGTTTTACATAGTGTAAAGTAATATCAGGTCTGGTATGAAACATTTCTTGGCTGACCTGCTGTAAAGCCTTATCAAAACTTTGTCCGGATCGTTGAACTTCTTGAAATCTCTCCTGAGCAAAATTATATCTAAGTCCGTGAGAACCTTTGCGTGTGTATTCCTGATTGGTTATATTTGCGGAGTTTTTAAGCGAATTTCGATATGAATTATCACTGAATTTTAAAATCTGATCTTTGCTGTTCTGAACAACCTCTTTTAGCTTATTGTAAGTCTCAATCGACACAAGTTTTTCCCCATCTCTGCCACCCTTGCTCTGCTCAATATAAACCGAGCCTTTTTCTTGCCCTGTTATCGGATCTTTTGTTATACCATTAAAGTTTTTTTCCCTAAGATGATTTAATTCAGAGATCCTAAAACCGCCCTCTTTTTGAGCTTGAGCAATAACCTGATGTGTTTCATTTTTTATATTATCTATAAGGCTTTTTGTGTCTGTATAAGCCCGATTCCCTGAAAATTTATCAAGGATTAGTTTTGCATCTTCCCTGGCGTTTCGAATATTTGCAGAAAAAGCGTATTGATTGCCTTTATCATTGCTCGCTGAATAAGAATTTAAAGCTCTTTCAAGCTTTTCAAGAGCAGATGCTTCTTTACTAAATGTGTCATAGGAATTTACTGTATCTAGGTTTATCCGGTATTCTAAAAAGGATTGTACATGCTCTCCATTTATCTTTTCAAGATCGTGGATACTGAACTCTTGTTTTACAAAATGTCCTAGCTGATCCCAGGTTGCCCGGTATGTATCGGCTGTCTTGTAACAATAAAGATCAAGCTCTTTACCCATATCGTGCCAGTTCAATTTACCATCTTCAGCCTGAAGCCGAGCTTCCTCTTTGGCTTGGTGTTTAGATTCTCCTATGGCTTCTACTTCTTTGTAAAGAAGCTGAACCTGGTAATTAACATTTCCTCTCATTTTTTTTCCTTCTATGTAGTGTTAGCTAGCCCTACATGAGCAAAATAAGCATGAACCCAAAGCCTTTTTTTAATTGGTGCTGACCAATTCTTGTTTTTTCCTGCTGGGCAGACAGAAAAAACCCTGTGTGTGGTGCATTGTTGCAGGTTTTAATCTCCTACTTTGGCTTAACCTATCTTTATAGAGGTACTTGGTTTAGCAGTAGCATTATTTACCATGCACGAATAAATAATATTAAGATTGTCAAAATGTTACCTCTGCACTTATTTCTCCTTCGTGGAAGAAATCATTCCCGTGCGGGGAGCGTATTAAATACGTCTTTGTTTACAATACCTGCTATTTTATATGTTTGTTCTTTTTTTGCAAGCTTTTTTTTATCCATTTTTTTGTTTATGATTGCATTTTTTATTCACTTTCTACGCAAGCGTAGAAAGTGAATAAATAGTCTGTATCCTTTTATTTACAGTATTTTTTTATTTGTATATTTCTGTTAACTATGATACTTGTTAACAGAAATAATTTACATAAAAATTAACAAGGTTTTTGTGATGGAAAAAAATAAAATTGATGGTCTGATAAAATATTTTCGGCTGCTCGGTTATGACAACCAGGTGAAAGTTTTTGAGTTGCAGACAGATATTGTTCGGAAAAATCGGGAGCAGAAAAAAACTCCGGAGTTTTTTTTTCACTGCTGGTTGGAAGCAGTTAACCAATTTAAAAAAATTGAACTGGCACAGCATCAAAAAAAAAGTTTGAGTGATAAACAGATTGAAGTTTTGGGACAACTTAGGAAAAACAGGATTAAAAATAAACATGGCAAAAAAGGAAGCCCTGCTAAGGAAAAAATTAAAATAGCTTACTATGAGTTAATAAAAAAACTCCGGGCTGAAGAGATGAGCTGGCGTGATATTTCTGCATATATAGCAAAATATCATAAGACTAAAATCAGCCACGTTTATATCAGAAAGGCTTTTTTAGAACTGCAACAAGAGGAAGAAAATTGATGAAAAAAAATTTAGCTCTAATTTTTACAGGCATACTTATAACGCACTTTTTTTATTTTGTTCTGATTTTCCCAGACTTGTCAAAAATGCCAGATTTTATTTTTAAATTCCTGCTTAGCAACTGGCTTTTATTCCTTGCTATTGTTGCTTTATCATTATCTTTATTTATAAATTATTTTTTTTTAAAACCTGTACTGGATAAGAAGATACAGGAGCAAACAGACCAGAAAGCTAAAAATCTCTATGAACTCTACCGACAAGATGTTGAAGACGATAGATTAAGGCTTTTAAAGCAAATAAATGCAAAAAATGATGAGTTGAATGGTTTAAAACAAAAGCACAGTGATATTTGGACTGCAAATAAAAAAAGAATTTATACTAATTCTGATAAAAGACAGAAAAGAAAAAGAACGATGGAAAAGAAAAAGAGGGAAAACCAGAAAAACGGCAAATAAGTTAAAATTTAGCC
>JBNJGP010000197.1:0-3293 GCA_051747805.1 Candidatus Muiribacteriota bacterium | reverse complement strand
TAAACAAAAAATACCTACGCCCGTTTTTTTCTTATTTATAATTTTTTCAGTTAATAATTATTATCAGGTTTAATTGATGATGATAATAAAAATTTTAAATTTCATTTTATATTGTTTTTAATTTTATCTGTTTCTATTTTCTTTTTTTCCATTTTTTCATCCCATATATTTTTTAAGGCTGAGATTTCATGGTTCACAAAAAAATATATGTAACCATTAAACGAGTCTTTGTTCTGGATTAAAAAATGGTTTTTAGTTTTGGGAATAGTTTAAAAAGTTTCAACTTAAGTATGATTGAAAGACTGGAAAAAATAAATAATAAAAGCATGAAGTAATCATTTTGATACCCAAAAGTGGCTTCTAAGGCAAAAAAAGCTTTTATTTTTAAGCACTTTTCTCTTTATTTGTTGAGTTGGTCCGACCCAAAACTGGTCAGATTTAAGGCCTTTCCAAAGACATCTATTCCTATTAAATAAATATAATTCTATATTCAAAGTTTTATTGAAAAATCAGGATGTAAAAGTAAAAAAAATAGACAAATTAAAATATGACATATTATTCAGGAGGAAAATCTCTTAATACCTCTTCATGAAATCTACAAAAATGTATAGATAGCTTAAATAAAAAAAGATAAAAACCAGCTTGGCTTAGCCTAAAATGATTACATTTATATGTTTTTTTTAAAAAAAAAGTGGTGGGTAATGAATGTAAATCGTCAAGAGGGACTATATGATCCGAATCTAAGTTTCCACCTTTAGGCAAATAAAATAAAGAGGTAACCTTTTGTTCTTTTATTGAATTGATCTTAGAATTAATTGTACTTTCAGGGACTTCACGCTCTTTAAGCTTTTCTTTGTATAAACCTAGAGGGATCACTGGAGCAAATATAAGTTTTGGAGGAATATCTCTTGAGTTTTCAGGGTTAATATCACAACTATTACTAAGAATAATTCCTTTTATTTCTTTTTTTTTTGAAGAAATAATATCAATTATGTCTAGTTTGTCCCAACAATCCCCCTGCAAAACATTATCTTCTGTATTGAAACTTGTGTAATATACCATATTATCTGGAAAATCTTTCAAAGATTTTAAGATCCCATCTTTAGCCGGTTCTGTCAAATAGTAAGGTATATGTTGTTTAATATCATCTTGGAGATTCATAAACTAATTAACTCTGATACATGTCCCATAAATTCTCAAAGAGAGCTTCTTCGAACTCTTTCCCTAAAGGCTCTTGTTCTGAAGATAATTTAGTATAGAATTCACTAATCTCTCTTTCAAATTCTGCTGTTGAACTTATGCTGTAGTCTCCTGTAAAAACATTTTTGACAGGAGCATATGACCCAGCTACTTCATCATTTATCGAATAGCTTTTTCTAGAATAGTTTGACTTTGTTTGTATATTAGAATTCAAAGCTGTGTTTGTTCCAATACTACCATACAACATTCCAATAATTAATACATTACGAAATGTTTCCTGCATTTTTGAACTTTCATAATTAGTCATCGTATTCGGGCTCCAATTTGTTAAGTGTCTCCTTTGTTATGCAATCAAAAAAAGTTTTTTTGCATATAGAATGAATAGAATCAAGAGACTCTTCAATATTTTCTTCCATTTTTTCCAGTGACATACCATTTGTAGGTTTTATTGTATCTATATCAAAAACAACTCCCTCAAGAGGTCTTTCTTGTGTGGATTTTTTTACTTTAGCTCCGGAAATTATCTGTATTATATTTATGAAACCATCTACTTTGGTATCCATTCTAATTTGATAAGGTTCGTTTGTTAATTCATGCTCACCAATCCTTAAATATATATTTGCTAAGTTAACTTGCTCAGCAACATCTTTAGATTGAATAAGATCAACATATTTAAGAGAATAACGATCTATTCCATTTACAATATCACTCTTTTTTAGCACCGAAATCATTTCAGTGATAGTTTTTTTAAAATCCCCCCAGCCTCTATAAGGTAAATCACAGGAAACTGAAATACTACTATCTCCAATAAGGAAACTATAACCATCAATTCTCATTCTAACAAGAGGAAGGTATTTTAAATTTGGATCGTGCTTTCTTATTGCCTCTGGAATATCAGAATGAGGAAGCTTTTCTATATTTTTTTTACAATCAAAATGAGAATAAAAAAATCCTGGAAGTATATTTGATATTGGAAAGGCAACATCTAAACGACATTCGAACAAGACATCTATTATTGGATTTTTATTAAGCTTAACAGGAATTTTATCAGACATATTCAACCTATAATTTCATACCATTGTTCATTAATATTTACCTGACTAATGATATCATTAAATATCATCATGGTCTATTTTTTTTAATTATACTTAATTTACAATAACTCAGTTGAAAATGTATATAATTATTATCAGACCACTGCATCTAAATTAAATTTTAACAAAAGATAGTATCAATTACCAAGAGTACAATGGCACCATTTCTTTTATTTTAAAGACTAAAAGAATTACCTTCAGCTATAACGATAATATTCTTGATTTTCTACGCAGAGAAAATGTATTGTAGTTTATTTAAATAAACAATGTCAGTAATAAACACAGGTCTTTGTCTTGTTCAAGTTAAAATTTATTTTTTATTTTCTATAATAAAGAAGTACCTTCTAAAAAAAACTTATTATTTGATTTTTTTAAAATTTTAAAACGGGACCAGAACAAAACCAAAAAACACCCTCATTTTAGCCTTAGCCGTCACTTTTTAACCCTAAAATGAGCATTCTAAGCATTTTACAAAAAAAGAGACAAACAGATTTTATTTTCCAGGCAGAACATGCTTCAAAATATTAAAAGCCTGCACCTGAAAAAAAATTTTTCAGGTGCAGGCTTTTTTATGGAAGTATTAACTCATAAACTGTTTCAGAAAATAATATTTCCTCTGGCATCAAGAACAAGAGCTTTACCTGTTTCAGGAATTTTGCGCACAGGTTAAGGTCAAGCTCTTTTATTTTAGAATATCCGGAAAGAATACAAGAAAGCCTTAAAATAATTCTATAATCTGATATATAAGCTTTTCCCCCACCTCTTGCTGCTTTCAACTATTTTAAAACTTTTAAGAAATTTTCAGCATCGCCTCCATACTTGACGTCATGACATTACAGCGTTATAATGTTATAAAAATCATGGAGGTAACATATGTCCACATTATCAAAACGTTCGACCATTTACTTAGACCCGGCTCTTCATAAAGCTTTAAAAATTAAATCTTTAGAAACATCACGGTCCATGTCTGAGATTATTAATGATGCGGTTAAAGAAGCT
>JBNJGP010000196.1:0-3335 GCA_051747805.1 Candidatus Muiribacteriota bacterium | reverse complement strand
ATTATCCGTACTGATGAGTATTTTAAAAAACTAAAAAACTTTATCAAAAAACACCCTGATGTATTGGATAGATATAAAAAAACTATGGAACTTTTAGAAATAGATCCATTCCATCCGTCTTTGAGACTTCACAAATTAGAAGGAAAGCTACGAGTTTATCACAGTGTATCGATAAATATGAAATATCGAGTAGTAATAGACTTTATTATGAAAGATAAAGAGATTATTCCCATAGACATTGGTGCTCACGATGAGGTTTATTGAAAAAGAAGGAGAATGTGGGGGCGACCCCAAATGAACAAATGAAAAATTAAGAAGCGAACCAGAATTATGCTCTTTAAAGTTGTTTGAGATATAATAAAACAGGTTTAAATCAAAAAAGGAAATCATTAGATGTATAGCTATCAAAGAATACTAAAGGATTGTTTTTGGGATTTGAACGTGACAAAAGATGATATTAAAAACATTATTAATAGTGATGATACTAAAAAAATAAACATGCTTTTTGAAAAAATTTTACTCAACAGTACAGCACTTTTTCATGATCTGGAAGTTTTTGATAAAAAACAGTTAAAGACTCTTCTTGAAAATTATAAAACGCCACGTTTTAACGGCGAATACGCTTTTAGACGCAAAAATATGGCAGAAGTGTACTTCTTTGATAAGCCACTGCTGATAGATGAATTAAAATGGATAGCATAGACTATAAAAAGCTGTACAAGCTTCAGGATGAAGTGTTACAAACCGTGTTTAAAACAGAACATGAGTTTTATCTTACAGGCGGTACTTGTCTTAGCCGTTTTTATGTAGAAAAAAGATACTCAGACGATCTGGACTTTTTTACAAACCAATCCCCAAGATATAGTTTTGCTATTAAAAACATTAAAAAAACCTTGAATGAAAAGTTCCATCTGGTTGCCCTGGTAGAATCAAAAGACTTTACAAGGTTTAAAATAAATGATTTGCTTCAGGTAGATTTTGTCAACGATATATCTTTTCGATACAAAGAGCCAATAGTGACTGAGAAAAATTATCTTATAGACACTGTTGAAAATATTTTGAGCAATAAAATTACGGCAGTTGTTGGCAGAGATAATCCTAAAGATATATTTGACATTTATCTTATTTGGAAGTTTTATAAAATTGACTGGATTGAAATATTAGATGCTGCTCATCAAAAAGCCGGATTTTGGGATGAGGAATTGGCAGTAAGATTAAAAAGCTTTCCAACAGAACTTCTACGGGAAATAAAGATTACCGATAGTACTTTTTTAAAGGACTTTGAAAAAGACTTTCCAAAAATAATAGATGAGATCAACAGCCAAACATCCAAGGAGACGACATGGGAGCCTTGAAGATAGAAGATGTAGTATTTGTCGGTAGCAGGGGGTCAAGGCAAAAGTGTATATGTGGTAGGGGTCCGACCCCACATGAAAAACTAACTTGACACCACGTACTAATATAAAAACCCAAACAGCCACAGCGGGATCTTGTTGCCAAATCCAGTTTCTATATTGTCTGCAGCTACGTATGAGTTGGGGATGTTCTTTATCTGGTCAAAGGATTTACTTTTTCCGCCTATCTCAAAAGTGAATCTGTCATCTATTAAAAAATCTCCTTGTCTGGCGTATTTAATATCAGCCATATGACTTAACTGATTCACAAAAAAAGATTCTCTGATAGTTCCTGATTCTAGATTATCGCAATATGAAAAGCTTAGATTCGTATTTGCAAGATAGAGTTTTTGCGGCTTTACAAAAATACTGTCTCCAACCGATTTTGCATGGACGAGATTAAAAATACCGCCTCTGTTTAGGTAATAGATATACTGATAAAGCGTATTTCTATTGATGCCGATTTTGGCGGACAGTTTTGAAATGTTGAGTTCATAGGGTTTGCTTTGGCAGATGAGAGTGACAAGCTGTTTGAGTTTTATAGTGAATTTTGGCTCTATGTTAAAGATATGACTGAGATCAAATTCTATAGTGGTGTTAATTGTTTCATTGAGCTTGAGTGAATAGCTTTTGTTTAAAATCGACTTCATCATAAAAATATCTTTTATAAGAGCTGTTTAGGGTTTGCAGCTGGAGTAAAAAGTTTTTTTGCAGGTTTTCCATGAGATTCCTTTGCTTGTTGCTATAAGCATATTGTAGCTAAAATGCTTGCTATGTTAAGCAAAAAGCATGGAATCATCATTAATAAAATCTCATAGAATATTTTTGCGGCAATATAGTTACACCCCTTTTTTGCCAAGAACGACTTTTATAGTTTTAAATATCACCTTTATTTCCAGCCACAGGCTCCAGTATTTTATGTAATACAGATCATACATCAGCTTTTGTTTCGCGTCTTCGCTGCAGCTGCCGTAGGGGTACATTACCTGCGCCCAGCCGCTTATGCCGGGGGCTACAAGGTGGCGTTCGTTGTAGTAAGGGATCTGGTGTTCGTACTTTTGTACCAGTATGTCCCACTCCGCGCGCGGCCCGATGAGGTGCATTTGGCCCTTGAGTATGTTTTTGTACTGGGGCAGTTCGTCTATGCGTGTTTTGCGCAAAAATTCGCCGTAGGGGTACACCCTGTCGTCATCTTCTTTGGTATAGGGGTCGTGGTAGGAATCTTCATGCATCGTACGAAATTTGTAGCAGGTAAAGGGCGCTTTGCCTTTGCCCACTCTGGTCTGGGTGAAGTAAAGCTTGCCGGGTGACTGGCTTTGCATGTGCCGCCGTACCTTTGGCTCAAAGAGTTTTGCCGTTAACGCAAGCACCCCGCCTCCAAGGTAGTCGATCACTCTTTTTTGGATGTATTGCCATGCGTTGTAGGGTTTGATGTCTTCCAAAAAGTGCAGGTCTTTGTGGTCTTCGGGGATATAGCATTTTTGCAGGTACTTTTCCAAAAAATGCTCGATGCTCATGATCTTTGGCTGTTTTTTGCCGGCGGTAAACTGCAGGTTGGTAAGATATTTGATAATATCATCGCCTACCTTGGCTTTGGTGTTCAGCACCAGGACTTTGTAATCATCGGCTTTCAGGGCTTTTTCCAACTCTGTCAGGACTTCTTGCTGGGTTTTGTTTTTGTACGCAATAATACTTACTTTCCCAAAGCGTTTATCAAGCCGTTGTTTTTCAAAGCGGGTGAATTCGTGTTTTGTTCCAAGTACCAGCATTGTCGTCCCCTGCAATTAGTTTGGATATTGTAGCAAAAGAGGGGTTAAGAAGTGTTGTTAAAACCTCGTTATAGGATTTTCTCCCTTCTCTATACGCTTTAGGTCCCTGTGATACATCTGCGTAAATTTGTGCCATTGTTTATGTATTTTGTATTTTCTGTACAAAGGACAG
>JBNJGP010000195.1:0-3349 GCA_051747805.1 Candidatus Muiribacteriota bacterium | reverse complement strand
TATTTTTACAGAACAAATAAACAGGAGGTTTATCATGACTGCAAAAATTATAAAAAAAGCAGAGCCGGTTAATTCAGAAACAAAAATTTTTGAAGATGAATTTTTAAAACTCAATGATTTAAAAATCAGCAAAAACAGGCTCAAAGATATTTCAGCAAGGGTCTCTGGTGAAATATCCGAACTTTCATCTCAAAATAAATGGATTGAAATCATCGATCTTTTTTATCCTGTCGAAGAAAAACTTCCTGAATTAAATAAGACTGAGTTTGAGGCAGATATAAGGTCAAAACTCTCTTTTGCTCTTAATCAACTGAATCGTTTTGATGAAGCTGTAAAAGAACTTAAAACAGCATTAAATTATCAGCCAGATAGATTTATTTTTCATCATAATCTTGGTTATACTGCTTACAATTCTTTGTACAGCGCAAAAAACAGAGAAATTTTTTTAAGAGGTAATCACAAAAAAGAGCGAATAGAGCTTGCAAGAAAACATTTTGAAGCTGCAGCAGCATTACGTCCTGATACAGTTACAAACTTCTACAGACTTGGAATGCTTGTTAAAGAGATTGAAAATAAACCTGATAAATCTGTATGCTTTTTCAATAATGCCATAAAAAACTGGGAAAATCTGAGTAATGAAGAAAAAGAAAAAAGACATCAGGAAAAAAAGAATTATATAAAAGCTTTATATCAGCTTGGATCAGCACTGCTTAAATCCGGAAAAACAAATGAGTCTCTTAATTTACTTGAAAAATGCATTAAAAATGATCAGGAATCAAATTATCTGTATGTTCAGAATAAGTATTTTGCTCTTGGTAAAGTTTATTTTGCAAAGTCGGATTATAAGAAAGCTTCAGAACACCTTGAAGCTGCTCTTGAATATTCTCCAAAAAAGGAAGATTTTATCATAGAACTTCTTGCAAGAACTTATCTTTACTCAGAACAATATGAAAAAGGGCTTAAAATTATAAGCAAAATAAAATCAAAATATATGAAACCTTACTGCAGATGGACTAAAGCAGACATACTGACAAGTATGAAGCGTCTTAATGAAGCTGAAGAGCTTTTAAAACAAAATATTACTTATGATATTAAATCAAAACATAAAACTTTACTGAAATTATCAAAGATCAGCTATTTAAAAGGTGATTATAAAACTTCACTTCATTTCGCTGACCAGGCTTTTGAATTTGCAGAAAATAAATGGCAAAGCACTAATTCTGAAGCACTTTATCTTAAAGCAGTTTGTTTTATAAAACTTGGTCAAACAGAAAAAGCTCTTGACGCAGTTGTTCAGCTTAAAAAGTTTCACCCGGGGTATCCAGGTCTCTCCCTGGTTGAAGAAAAAGTAAACTCTTTCCTGAATTAAGGTTTAACAATGAATACTGCAGCAGAAAATAAACATAATAAAAATACTGATTATACTCTTATTACTCAAAGAATTGAAAATAAAATTCTTGAGGGTAAAAATAAGGAAGAAATTGAAAAATTATTACTTAATCAGGAAATGCTTAATAAACTTCCGGAAAAGATTCTCCTTAAATGGAGCAGTCTTGCAAGGATGAACTGCAGTATTGATGCAGCTGAAAATATTTATATGCTGATACATAAGAAGTTTCCTCAAAATGAACAGGCATATGAAGATCATATTGAAATGCTGTCATTGCTTAATGAAAAAGAAAAATTAATTAAAATTTCAGCTCTTGCAAAACAGCATATTGCAAAAAGCAATAAAAAATTTGTAAATTTTATCAATGAAAAAGAGGAGAATGATATAGAAAAGAGTTTTTATCCTCTTGAAAATATGCGTAAAAACCAGGAGCTGATAACTTATTTCAGTCATCTTTTCAGCGGAAGAGATGATGTTTTTGCAAGGCAGTGGCACTCTAAAGAATCTGGTAAACAGGGTTATGTACCTGTAAGACAAAAAATTTCAGACGAAGATATTGAAGCTCATCTTTCAGGAAGAGATACTCTCGGAATATACCTTATTAAAGAAAACAATACTGTTAATACTGGTGTAATAGATGCTGATATAAAAAAAGAAATAAGAACACAAATCGATAAAAAACTAAAATTTCAAATAAACCGTGAGGCTTCATGGCTCGTTAGAAGAATAAAAGAAATATCAGCTGAAAAAAAATTAAAACCTCTTACAGAATTCAGCGGGAATAAAGGATATCATTTCTGGTTTTTTTTAAAAGACAGCCCTGAAGCCGGTTTAGTTAAATATCTTCTGGAAAGTCTTGCCAGTGAAATAAAAAATGATCTTCAGTATTTTAATCTTGAAGTGTTTCCAAAGCAAAATCATCTTTCAGGCAAAGGACTTGGTAATCTTGTTAAATTACCCCTTGGTATTCATAAAACATCAGGTAAAAAATCTTATTTTCCTGAATGCCCAAGCATGGAAAAAGAATCTCAGCTTGAATTTATAAAAAAATATAAAAGGCAAAGTGTTAAGGAAATAAAAATTGCTGACAAACAGGCTGATGTAAAAAATTTTCCTTTAAAAAAAAATTCTGAAGAAACTGAAATATTAAAAATAAAAAATCTATGCCCTCCTGTAGGTCAGATTTTATCCCAAAGTCTTAATAAAAAAAATATAACAAAAACAGAAGAAAAAATTATTTATCAGACTTTTGGTTTTCTTCCCCAGGGACGCAGAATTGTGCATAAAATTTTTCAGAGGTTACCTGATTATAACCATCATATTGTAGATATGTATCTTACAAAACTTAAAGGAACTCCTTTGGGATGCAGAAAAATTCATAATATTACAGGATATACAGGTGATTATTGCTATTTTAAAAAAAACGGCTCTTATCTTACACCGCTTTTGCATCTTGGATATTCTCCGGATCAATTTAAAGGACGATCTGAAAAAAAGGAAAGTCTTCAGCAGGCTTTGGAAAATTTAAAGACAGCTGTTTCTATAGTTGAAAGGTATATGAATTAAATGGAATCAATATATATTATGGAACCCGGTTCTTATATTAAAAAACAGGGTGGAGAATTTACCATAGTTAAAAAAGGGGTAGTACTTGATACTATTCCATCTGCAAATATAAAACGGGTCGTTGTTGCAAAAGGGGTTTCTCTTACTTCGGCAGTTCTTGATTATTTTGTAGATAATAAAATTGAAACTGTTTTTTTAACACGAAACGGAAAATTCAGAGCAAGAATTTCAACAGATGAAAAAGCAAAAGTAAAATTAAGAAAAAAACAGTATTTTTTGCTTTCCGACAACATCTATTCAAAGAAAACTGCAGCTGCAGTTGTAAACGGAAAAATAAAAAATTCTGCTAATTTTATGTCATCACGCGGTATTTACAACAAAGAAAGGCAGCTT
>JBNJGP010000194.1:0-3353 GCA_051747805.1 Candidatus Muiribacteriota bacterium | reverse complement strand
TGGTGAATGATATACTTTGTCTTGCCATATATATAAGTTTTGATGCAAAAGTACACCATATATGAATCAAATGCAAGTTTTTTTATATTGTTGCTAAACGGTTCTCGACTATGGGCAGTTGGGGATTTTATACCCAAAACTTTCAATTTAGCACTGACCTTTATCTTATTTCTTCTCCTTTGATTTAAGCACATAAGCCCCAATTGCTTATAGCCGCTATTGAACTAAATCCCGCTTTCGCGGGATAGTTTGTTACCTCAAAAATACAAAATCTTTTGATAAAGTAATCACGTATATCTGAAGTATTTAACCATAAAACTTTTAAGATATGCGAACTGGGTTTGTATTGCCTATAAAATCAAAATACCCATAAAAACAGCAGGAAACAACACTCAGATGGAACAAAATAACCGGAATTCATCTTGAATTTTAGCTTTTTCTCTTCAAAATATCTTTCCAAAAATATAAAAAAACGTCGTAAAATACAGCCAGGGTTGGGATTCCTGCCCCGTGGAATATTTTTTTTATTCCACCGGGGTCGTTCAACCCCGATGGAATAATTGACAATTCCACGAAGATTCTACGGGGTAAACCGGCCTGACCCGTTTTACGGGTGAATACCCGCTGGGTGCTGCGCACCGCTCATATTCCTATATATTGTGCACAGTTATTTTATCCATTTATTTAGTAAACTATCAATTTCCTTTTCATTCTCTTCACTGTGTCCAATTTTTGAATAAACAATATTACCAATATCATCAATAATGTAGAAAGTAGGATAAGCTCTCACATTATATGCTTTTGTAACCTTATTATCTACAAAGATCGTTGGATAATTCATTTTATTTATTTTGATAAACTCTTCAAGTTTTTCTTTATTTTTTTCTTTGTTATCAAATGGATTTAATCCAAGAATGACCAAATCATTTTTTGAGTACTCAGTCCTTATTTTATTTAGTGAAGCTATTGCTTTTATACAAGGAAAACAGTCCTTATACCAAAAGTCAATTAGAATGTATTTATTCCTATATTCCTTCAGGCTTATAGAATCTTTCAATTGAAAGTTGAAGCCTTTAAATTCTGGTGCTTTTTGGTCATTAGCTAACGGCGCCATTTCTTTTGGGTCAGATTCTTTATAATCTTCAATTTCGTAGTCGTCGATTAGTTTATTAAACTCCAATTGCAAATCACTATCGGTTATGTCGTTATATTTTTCATTAGAAAAATGCCATTCATTGTATTGCCATTCATTTTGAAATTTAACCGAATAGGTAATGTTTTTTAAATTGTCATCTTCGTTGAAAAAGAAAGTTTTTCTTTGCTTTTCAATTGGTAAGTCGTCCTTAAAACGAAATTCTATGGCATTTCTCTTTGAATCTCGAAAAGTTGTATCAGTTAAAATGGCAACTGTGGTAGAGTCTTTTAAGTATTTTGACAACCGATTTGCTTTAAAAAAATAAGAATCTAGAACACCACTTATTGTATTTCCATTGATTGCCCAATCTTGCCCTTTGTGTGGAAAGAATTTGGTTATCTCTTTCTGATTGTGATTAATGATGTAGATATTCTCTAAGTCGTAGTATCTGTCAATACTATCGTTTTTTATCCAAAAACTTCCACCGAAAATGGTGTCATTTTTATGTCTTATTAATCTAACATTTGAATTATAGTTTAAAGTGTCTTCATCCGAACTAAAATATTTCATTTTGTAGTTAATGTCATATTCCCAAGTTTTATTTTTTTCAACCTGATTTTCAAAATTTTCAACAATCACGTCAGTTGTCTTTTCTTTTTGGCAACTTATCAAAAAAGTTATTACAGTGAGTAGATAAATTAAATGTTTCATATGTTGGTTTTAATTGTGCACAACGGCAGTCCGTCTAAAAACCCCCGCTAAAAATTTTCGTTCTATACTTTTTGGGTTCGTTTTGTAAAGATAAAAGAAAATCTTGTTCGATTATGTGATTTTGCCAAAAGATGCGAAGAAAGGTTACAGAAATTCGGAATAGGTTCAAAAATAGGGTTTAAATAATAAAAAGCTTAAAGATATAAAACAACGTAAGTTATATAGCCAGGGTATGGATTTACTTCAACCGGAAATACTCGCTGGGTTCCCGGGGGATCGGGACAGGGTCTGCGCACCGCTCATATTCCTATATATTGGCAGCTGGTTATATTTCATTCATTTAATTTCTTTTTAATAAAATCAACTATTTCATTCATTGCTTCTGTAGCTTCCTTGAACATTGGAGATAATAAAGGATAACAATGTAACATACTTCTACCTGCTCTAAATTGGATATCAACTCCCGCTTCTTTTGACTTCAAATAAAATTTTTCTCCATCCTCATATAACTCATCATCCTCTCCTGAATTTATAAAAAGTGGCGGAAGTCCCTCTAAATCACCAAACAAGGGTGATATCAACGGGTTTTCTGCATTATTTTCTCCTACATAGTATTTACTAAAAACAGACCATGAGTTTAATGGTGCAGGTGATAATTTATTTTTTGTCATATACGATTCGCTCGAACATGTTAAATCAGTCCAGGGAGAAATGGCAACACCAGCAACTGGCAATGGTATGCTTTGTTCTTTCAAGGCGAGAAGAGTTGCCA
Organism: Candidatus Muiribacteriota bacterium; assembly: GCA_051747805.1. Lineage (GTDB taxonomy): Bacteria > Muiribacteriota > Muiribacteriia > Muiribacteriales > Muiribacteriaceae > JBNJGP01. Next base: position 735 of record JBNJGP010000194.1, on the reverse strand, counting down.
GGCATAATCCCCCACCAGCTGATTCTCCCGCAATAATGATATTATCTGGCTTAAAACCTGATGCCAGAAGCCATTGATATACTTTCACTGAATCATCTAAGGCTGCCGGAAAATAATGTTCAGGAGCAAGTCTATATTCATAAAGTAAGTTTTGAACTCCGGTATTCTTTGCAAATTTTGCGACAAATCCCCGATGGTCACTGCATGAACCTGATACATATCCACCACCATGAACATATAAAATAACTTTATTAGAATTTGAATCTATTGGTATTAACCATTCAGATTTCATTCCTTCTATGAATTGTTCAGTAATAGTAATACCTTGGGGTATCTTGGAATATTGACTTGCTCCTTTCTCACATCGTTCTCTAAATCCTTCTATAGAAGTATTAGAATCGAAAACTTCTTTTTTAAATTTCCCTTGAAATATATGTCCATTCCTCATCAAAAAATTGAACATCTTACTTTTAAAACTTGTCATTTTTTCCCTATGTTAAAACTTTACTGTTGTGCCATTAACTTGCTGCCAACGTCAGTCCGTCTAAAAACCCCCGCTAAAAGTTTCCGTTCCACACTTTTTTGGTTCGTTGTGTAAAGATAAAAGAAAATTCTTGTTCGATTATATGATTTTGCCAAAAGATCCGGAAGAAAGCTACAAAAGTGCGGAAAAAGCTCAAAAAACGGTTTAGAACAGCATAAACAGCTTTAGCAAATCAGCCGGATGATAGGCCG
>JBNJGP010000193.1:0-3357 GCA_051747805.1 Candidatus Muiribacteriota bacterium | reverse complement strand
AATAATAACTTGGTTAAACGAAGTTTAAGCAATAACTTTTTTGTCATAGACAAAAAATTACTTGTTTGTAAAAAACAAACAATAACTTTAATAAAGCGAGTGGTCAGGCCGACCTCTGTAAGCTTAAATTCAGGCTCGGCACAGACCCCGTTCTGTTTCTTAGCATTGTGTAATTTTACTACACTATTGATAAAATATAATCAAATTCTTTTTTGATTTTTGAAATAAACTTCTGAATTTGTTCTTTATCAGGAGCATCGTTTTCAACCAAACTCTCAAGCCCCCGACAATAAAAAACAAGCTTATTAAAGCATGCAGTAAGAGATGACCCCTTTAAAGTATGAATATTAATTTTAACATTATTAAAATCCCCATCTTTAAGCGCATCTTTTGCCTTTTTTAAATATAAAGGAAAATTTTCTTTTACAGAAAGCATCATTTCATCATAAATATCCTCATCACCACCAATTCTTGCCATAAACTTCTCTTTATCAAAACTTTCTAAAGCAGGCTCCGGCTCTCTATCAGAAATATCTTTATTGAAAGTATCCGTATCAATATCATCAAAAACATGTTTTTTTAAAATCTGCTTTAATTTCTCAATAACAACAGGCTTAGATAAAAAATCATCCATACCCACCTCAAGACATCTTTCTTTTTCACCTTTTACAGCACCAGCAGTCAGAGCAACAATAGTAGTTTTTTCTCTATTGAGTTCATTTTCAATACTTCTAATTTCGGCAGTTGCAGAATAACCATCTTTAACAGGCATCTGAATATCCATTAAAATCAAATCAAAAACCTCATTATTAAATAATTTCACAGCCTCTTCGCCATTCTTAGCAGTATATATAACAGAATCAGGAAACTCTTCCTTAATAATAGTCTGGGCAAGTTTCAAATTAATGAAATTATCTTCAACTATCATAACAACAAATTTCTTTCCTTTATTATCAATACTCTCACACTCTTCAGAAAAAGTTCTTTCTATATTTTCTTCAGAGTCTGAATATTCAAATTCTACATTAAAATAAAATCTGCTTCCCTCCCCTGATTTGCTTTCAATTTCAAGTTTACTACCCATTTTTTCAAGAAGTTTATTAGATATAGGAATACCAAGCCCGGTTCCACCGTATTTCTTTGTAATAGAAGAATCTGCCTGATAAAAAGATTCAAAAATTCTTTCTAAAGCCTCATCAGACATTCCAATACCATTATCTTTAACCTCAAAATAAAGTTTAATCCGCTTATCTGCAAAATCCTGCTCAACAACTTTAACAATAAATTCAATCATCCCATTTTGAGTAAATTTAACAGCATTCCCCAGAAGATTAACAAGAATCTGTTTTAGACGCACCCCATCACAAAAAACAAAGGGCTTAAGCTCATCATCGACATTTATACTAAGCTTATTATCTTTGCTTATAGCAGAGTAATCAACGATTTCCTTAACATTATAAATTAAATCAATTAAATTTGTTTTTTCTATATTAAGCTCCATACGCCCGGATTCAATTTTGGAAAAATCAAGAATCTTACCAATAACATCAATTAAGGAGTAGGCAGAAGTCATAATATTTTTCATATAACCCGACTGACAGGTGTTTAGTTCAGTTTTATTTAAAAGCTCTAAAAACCCAATAACCCCGTTTAGCGGAGTTCTTATTTCATGACTCATATTGGCAAGAAAAATACTTTTTGCCTTATTTGCCTCCTCCGCCTGCACTTTTGCCTCAATTAAATCTCTCTCAATATTAAACTTGGAAATAGCGTCAGAGAGATTATTAGCCAGAACTTTCAAAAGTGAAACCTGCTCATCAGACCATTTATAACACTTATTTACAAAATCAAATCCAAAAAATCCAACAACCTCCATAGATTTTTCAAGAGGAATAATTTTTTTATTATTATTTATTATTTTTTTTGATTCCCGGCATACCGGAATAACAAGAACAGAATTAATATCCTGTGATTTTAAAACTTCTTTTTCCGCCTCACCTTCAGGCGGAATATTATTAACATTATCTATAGATATATGTTTATTAGCTTTAATATTAGAATCCCACCATGGCATTTGGCGCATATCAAGATTCTGCAATAAAAAAATCTGTGAACTAACGCCCTCATTACACCATTCATGAGTATTATCAACAAAAGTTTTATCATTTTTATATAAAAACAGATATGAACGATCAACACCAAAAAATTTACCTGCCTTCTCAAGCATATAATCAATTTTGTCATCTAAATTCTTATAATTGATATTAATAAAATTAGCAGAAATATCAGCCACCAGTTTTTCAAAACCAAGCATTCCCTGAAATTTTTGCTTAGCTTTTTCAAGATCAATAATAGTTTTAGAAAGTTGACTGATATTCTCAACTAAAACAGTATAACCTTTTAACTCATCTTTTATATTATATCTGCCAGAAAGCTTAACACAATAAAAAAGATTATTTTTTTTATCCTCGATCTTAAAATCACAATCTTTTTTATTATTTGAAAATTTTTGAAGAAATTCACTTAATTTTTCTGTAAAAAAAGAAGGCAAGCCCTCTTTAAAGTTTTTGCCTACACAATTTTTAGAAATAATACTCTGACTTTCCCCACTGTATAAACTGTGAATATTCCCTTCTAAATCCATAGTAAAAACAGTATTGGTCATAGACTGCATAGTTGATTCAAGAAAAGCCTGGTTTTCATAAAGCTCTTTTTGAAGCCTCATAGTAAAAGTAATATTTTTAGCTGACAGATAAATAAGATTATTAAAAAAAACAGCACTCCACTCAAATATCTTATAATCATCAGAATTGATTTTAATATAATTTATAAAGTTAGTTTTTTTATTAGTGCTTGCAATTTCTTTAAAAGCCCTTTTTGTATCTTCAACATCATCGGGGTGTAAAAATTGAAAAAAATTTTGACCAGTTAACTCATTAACCTCTATATTAAATATTTTTTCCCATGAGTTGTTCATCAGAATAATTTCGCCTTCAACGGAACATAGCAGAAGAAAATCAGGATTTAAATCAAAAAATTTTTTATAATCAATATTTTTATTAATACTCAAACTAAACCCTCTGCAAAGTTGGATTAGGCACAAATTAAGGGAATTTGCTAAACTTAAGTTATAATATATATGAAAAAGTAAAAAAAATCAATATGAAGTTTGTTATTTCAGCAATTCTTCTAGTATGGTACCCCGGTATTATATACAGCAATTCTCAATAAAAATAGAGAAAATCCTTGATTTGATGGGGTCAGGCCTACATAAAAGTAAAAAGCTTTCAGCTTAGTAAAATCACCTAAAGGTGATAGTAAAGTTATCTAACGATAACAGTAAATGGTCTTCGACCA
>JBNJGP010000192.1:0-3378 GCA_051747805.1 Candidatus Muiribacteriota bacterium | reverse complement strand
TGTTAAAAGCGAAGGTGAGTTTTCTACAAATGGATTTCTTTTATTTTTAAAAACGAGAATAATTGAAATAACAAAAAGGATAAAAATTAACGGCCCAAAAATATAAAGCAGAATATTGCTCATAATAATAAAACTCCGAAATAAAATTTTTAACAGAATACTTATAAATGAGTCTTATTACGGTCAATATCCTAAGTCAATAATCAATTTCAACACAAACAATGACTGATTATTTAGCGTAAACATATATTTCAAGATCATTACATAAAAAATCTTAAAAAAGGTTACGATAATTAAATTTTAATTAAGAACATCTAAAAACCTGCTCTTTTTACCGTAACATGTAACCAGAACATCTTTTTTTGCCCGTGTAGCTGCGACATGTAGGAGAGATCTTTCTCTTATGTCAACATCATCTTTTATTGTTTTATCAGTTGAATCTTTAACATACCAGTTTAAAGGAACTATTCCTTCATTGACACTTGCTATAATAACTTTTTCAAATTCAATGCCTTTGACTCTGTGCATTGTAGCAAGCCGGAGTCCGGGTTTTCTCAAATCATCCGGCTCATCAGGTTTCACCCAGTATGTTTTAATTCCATTATTGTTCAAAGCATCTTCATATTGTTTTAATAACTTTTTCTTTCTTACAACAAGACAAATGTTTTTGATCTCATCTTCTTCATGGTTCAATAAATAATCACTAATATAGTGGACTTCATCGTCAAAGCTTTTAAATTCCTTGATAATCGGCGGATCTCCATGAAGAAGAGATTTATAGCCTTTCTGGTCATCTATGCCGTTATCAAGATCATCTATTTCTATATTTTCAAGAACTTTGACAGCCCATTTTCTAGTTTCATCTGTGGTTCTGTAGTTGATTTTCAGTTTTTTACTTCTGCCTATAATATTAATTCCACAATGACTCAATACTACTTTATGCTGATATATTCTTTGATGAGCATCACCTACAATAAAAATATTATTTGGCTTTTCTGGGACAATATTTTTTATTAATTTAAATGCTTCAGGGCTCATATCCTGAGATTCATCAACAATAACAGCTTTATAAGAAACCATTTCAGGATTATTTTCTATAAGAATTCTTGCGTCTCTGAGAGCATCAGCAGGTTCCTTAAGATTATTTTCATTAAGTAAAACCCTGTACTCTTCAAAAACAGGCCAGATTTCTTTTCTCATTTTTCTGTTGAGCCGCACACCTCTTCCAACCCTAGAGGCTTTATAGTATTCCTGCAAACTTGTTATACCCTGGGTCTGAATAACTCTTTCCCACTCTTCCCTGAAAAAAGTCTCTGATAAATCTAAATCAGGAATAGATGAATCAAGAGCTGTCTGCCAGTGTTCACTGTTGTTTGAGTAGTCTATTTTAAAACTGTAATCATTTTTACGTAAAAAGTCGTTTACCCATTTATCAATATTAACCACTTCTATTCTTCTGAGAGTTTCTTTATCACATATTTTTTTAAGATTGCTCTCAATATCTGTAGCAAGATTTTTTGTAAAAGTAGTAAATAAAATCTGATCATAGTCTTTATTAAACACTTTTGTCGCCAGATACTTTGCTCTGTGAACAGCTGCAACTGTTTTTCCTGTACCTGCACCACCTAATACTCTGGCAGGCCCGTTATAATTTTTTTCCACAATTTGACGCTGTGAAGGATGAAGAAAGACTCTCCATTTTTCAAGAGGAGCAGATAAAATTTCCTGAAGCTCAAATTCATTTTCAACAACATAAAAACTTCTTTTTGAACCGCTTCTTTCCAATGCTTTTTCAAAGTCCTGAGTATCTACAGTTTCATTTTCTGCCGGATCTGTAATGTCTCTTACAACATTTTCCAGACTTTCTCCTTCAGAAAGAAAAAAGAGAGCTTCATAAACTTCCCGGGGTAATTTAAAAGCAGCCTTATCAAGTTCATCAGAGTCTTTTATTGATCTGACAAAAGAGATCATTTCTTCTGCAACACCGACCCTGAGAAGCTCCTTGTCTTTAAAACCAGAGAATAGAGATTCCGAACTTTCTTCATAATCAGGCTTATCGTTATCAACAAAAGTGTCTTCAATATTCATCACCTGAATACTGCCTGTTGAAGGATTTATCCTGCATGTTCTGTTTATAGCCCATTTATAAGCCTTATCATGATGATCAACCCATAAAATAACGTAGGTATTTCCCTTTTGAGGTTTTAAAAGAATACCTCTGTATGTATTGTCAATTCTGACTGATCTTATATTTTTATCCTTTGCTTTTTCTATTTTTTCGTAGTTAATACCCCCTGAATCAGGATTTTTTTTAAATTTTGTAAAAAAATCCATGACTTTGTTCTGTTGTTTTTTGGGAATATTTGCAAAAGATGTCAGAAATTCGTCTGATATTGCTACTTTAATATTTTTCATTTTATTTTATAGCTCCTATACTATATTTTCCTGCTTCATTTTAAAAATACTTATTAAAACAGAAAGTTAAGTACTGATTGTCTTAAAAATAGTTGCTGAAAACTTTCGCTTTAGAACAAATAATATAATAACAACTTTATATTTTCTGTTTTTAAAAAACCGAGACAATGTCTGCGATTTTAAATTCAATCTTAATTTTACTTATGTTTTCTTTATTTAAATTTCGCATATGTTTATTTATTTATCCATGTTTTAAATCCTGAATAAATTTCTCAATATCTGAATTTAAATCATCAATAAAAAATACTGACCAACCAAGATCCTTAAAATCGGATAAGAATTCTTTATTATCTTTTAAAAGAACAGCCTTTTTTATTTCTGGCCATGCAAGTTCTGCCTCGCAAACAATTTTACCTTTATCATCTTCAAGCTCATACCCGACTTCAGGAACAGGACCATTATTTAGTTCAACTGATTTTATTAAATCTGAACAAGTAGAATCTGTCATTTCAATTATTTCAGCCCACTCTTCAGAGCCTTTATTATCAGCAAAATCGCTAAAGGAATATTCACTAAAACAATCTATTTCAAAGTCTTTTCCAGTAAGATAAAAAACAGAATTCGGTAAAAACTGAAAAAGATTATAAAATTTCAAAAACCCGCACCATACTCTTTCAAATTCTGTATCTTCAAACAATTTATAATCCCGGTTTAAAAGGCATACAGGATAAACACCATTAATATCTGATTTCTGAACAGAGCCTTTATCAGCTGTAAAAAAACAGGTTAAGGGGCTTTTTTTATCTTTCCCAAAAGCTCCGCAAAGATAACCAGGCTTTACAAAATCGTATTCGGCTAGCGTTGATTCAGATACAAAATTCTTTAATTCATTTTTCCACTTATCTGCCCCAGTTTTTAGATCAAATTCTTTAATATCAAGGAGCGAACATGAATATGAAAAAG
>JBNJGP010000191.1:0-3383 GCA_051747805.1 Candidatus Muiribacteriota bacterium | reverse complement strand
AGGCAATTTGTTTTAGACTGGAGAAAAAGCCTTTATTCCAATCTTTTAAAAACTTTAAGAAGCAATGTTTCTGATGATGATCTTGATACCCAGCTAATAAAAAAGACTATAAGATCGGTTTTGAATTCAGTCGAGTATCCAGAAATGGAGTATGGAAGTCTTTTGGATTCAGATGAAGAAGAAGACAGTAGTAAAAAGTCTAAAGGTATTCTGGGTGGACTTTTGAGCAGTATGTCTCGTTCCAGAGGTGGTTTGAATGCCAGAGGAACATTAACAGGCTCAGAAGCAGACGAATTTCTTGAAGAAGCGTTAAGCTTTATAAATAATCTAAAAAAACAGGTTAATAGCGATATTAAAACTTATTGCAAAAACTTGATTCAATCTCTTAAAACATTAGACCCTTCTGAAAAAATATTCGGGAATTACAAAATGCGTATTGAAGAACTTGAAGAGCAGCTGAAAAACCGTGAGCTCACTCTTGATAGGTTTTCAAAATTTACAAATGAGCTTAAGGAGGTTCGCTTATAATGGAAAATGAAAAACTTAATGAATTAAAACAGCAGGTGGATGAGCTGGCAAAATTTTTTAAATGGAACAAAAGCGAGCTTAAAAATAATATTAAATCTAATGTTTCTGGCATTTTTGATGAATTGGGAGAGTTTGAGAAAGCAAAAGAAAATCTTGAGTCTGAGCTTAAATCTTTAAATCAGCAGAACGAAAAATTATTTAAATTTTCACGGAAGCTTAAGAATGAAAAAAAGAAGATGTCTGATGAAATAGAAACGTTAAATATTAATTTGAACGAGTTAAAAAAGAAATACGATTTGGTTGTTGAAAAATTCAAGACACTTGAAAGTGAAAATAATCAAATTAAAAAAAAATATAATGATGTATCAATAAAATATAATTTAATAAGTGAAATTTTATCTGCGAGCTCAGTTTTTAATGAAGATTTTAACAAATTCAGATCTTTATTAAGAAATGAGTTTCTTGATTTTGCAAACGAGGAATCTTCACTTGCTGAAGAAGCGCAGGCAATTCTTATGATGCAGGCAGTGGAAAAGAGATTGGAGCTGATAGTAAGTTTTTCAAACATTTACAATAAAAATATAATTGCAATAGGAGGAGGGTTCAGCAGCGGTAAATCGGCTTTTGTAAACAGCTTTTTTAATGATAAAGAACTTAAGCTTCCAATTGGAATTAATCCTGTAACAGCTATTCCAACATATATTATACCTGGAGAAGTAAATCATATTAAAGGGTATTCTCAAAATGGCGGGGTTATAGATATTGAGCGAGGGTTTTATGAAGAATTATCTCATGATTTTGTAAAATCATTTCAATTTAACTTAAAAGACATAATGCCTTTTATGGCATTAGAAACTTCAATCAGAAATCTTGATAAACTATGTTTTATTGATACACCAGGCTATAATCCTTCAGATATTGATCAGGGTTTTACTTCTGAAGATAAAAATACAGCATCAGAATATTTAGCTCAGGCAAATTCTATGATTTGGATGGTAGGTCTTGACTCAAACGGTACCATACCTAGCTCGGATCTTGAATTTTTAGATGATTTGGATCTTGAAGGAAAAAAACTATATATTGTTGCAAATAAAGCTGATCTAAGATCAGAAAGCGATCTTGAAGATGTTCTTGATGAAATAGAAGATTCCCTTGATGATTATGATATAGATTTTTCTGGTATAAGTGCTTTTAGCTCAAACTTAAGACATGAATACATGAACAGAAAACTTTCTCTATTTGATTTTTTGAAAGGCGAAAATAAAATCCTTCAAACAGAAAAAGAAATAATTTCAGAAATTGAAAAAGTTTTTAAAATGTATCAGTCAGCTATTACACAGGATATTGACGATAGAAAAAATATTATCTCCCAGATAAATTCTCTTGAGCTTGATATGTTGGAATCTGGTTTTGATTCAACAGATTCTACTGTTGACAATAGAATAGAAGAATTGAAAAAAAGTTTTAAGATAAAGCAGCTTGAAAAACAACAAAAAGAAATGTTCTCAATTAAAAAATTAATACTTGAAAGTGTTAATGAACTTTTCAGTAAAATAAACAGAAAATAATAAAATATAATTAAAATGTTCAGCAGAGTTTTAGTCTGACTGAACATTTTAAAAAATCGTCTCTATATAGAATTTATTTAGTGATTTTTTACAATATGCAGTACATTTTTATAATTTTAACAGCATTTTAAGTGTAAAAGTAACTCCTTTTTTAACAACATTAAAAAAGTATATAAAAAAGAAGTTTATTTTAGGCAAAAAGGATGAGCCGTGACGTGTGCAAAAGTAGTTTGAAAACAGTATCTTTAAAAGTAATAAAGAGGTTTGGATGATTACAAGCTTAATAAAAAAAAACAGAGGATCAAATTGAATGAAAATTTTTTCAAAAATCTTTTTATTATATTTTTTTATTTTATTATCTACCCCCTGCTTATTTCCAATAAACTCTTTTGCTGATTGTCGAGGATGTTGTTCAGGTCATGGTGGGCTTGTTTGTATAGATGGAATCACAATGTGTGAAGACGGTACTTTTTTATCTGATATTTGTGTGAATAAACTTTGTGATATCTGCCCTGAAGACAAAAAAAGAGAAGGCTCTAAATTTATATCAATAGCAAGTTTTAATATTCAGATTTTTGGAAAAACCAAAGCTTCTAAAGATGATGTTATGGATGTACTCGCAAAAATAATTGTAAATTTTGATATAGTTGCAATTCAAGAGATTAGAGATATTTCAGGTACAGCAATAAAAAAATTAGAGAATTCTATTGATAGCCTTGGCGAAGATTATTCGGTTATAGTAGGGGAGAGATTAGGAAGAACACGCTCAAAAGAACAGTATGCCTATATTTATAAAACAGAGGTTGTTGAACTTTTGGGTTCATATAATTATGAAGAACCTGAAAATAAAGATGTTTTTCCTAGAGAACCCTTTGTGGGGCATTTTCAAGTTGCAAAAACAGGTTTTGATTTTACAGTTATAACAATTCATACAGACCCTGATACTGCAGAGAAAGAAATTGAAGAGCTTTACGAAGTTGTCATAGAATCTAAATCAAATAATTATTTCAATGGAGAAGAAGATATAATTATTCTTGGCGATTTTAATGCGGATTGCAGTTACTATGATGAAAACACAGTTGATATTCCTTTGAGAGATAGTGAAGAATTTTTTTGGGTGATAGATAATACGTATGATACTAACGTTGCCAAATCAGATTGTACATATGATAGAATAGTTATTACTGAACCCCTTTTTGATAATTATACTGGTAAAGCAGGGGTTTTTGAATTTGATAAAATTTATGAATTTGATGTTGAACCTAAAACAATTTCTGACCATTACCC
>JBNJGP010000190.1:0-3394 GCA_051747805.1 Candidatus Muiribacteriota bacterium | reverse complement strand
AGGATGAAGAGATTTATTCTATTTTAAATTTTCCTAAAGGGATTAAAACAGGGCATTTTTTTCATGAAATTTTAGAAGAAATAGATTTTACCTCGGGAATCAATCTGGATAATAATAAAATAATTGATGAAAAGTTTAAAAAATTCAAAATAAAGTCTGAATGGAAAAATGTAGTGAAAGAAAATATTAAAAATATTTTAAATGCTCAGTTAAAATCAGATAACAATACTTTTAATCTTAAAGAAATTTCAAATAATAATAAAATTGCAGAAAAAAAGTTTTTTGTGCATAAAGCTAAACAAATGGGGAAGGATTTTTTTATTGATAACATCCAATCAAATTCTGATAATACCATATTAGAAAAATTAAAAAAAAGCAATCTTAAATTAAGTTTTAATGAATTCAGAGGATTTATATCTGGACTTGCTGATTTAATTATAAAATATGAAAATAAATACTATATTATTGATTGGAAATCCAGCTATCTTGGAGAAAAAATAAATGATTATTCTTATAAAAAAATTGAGGATAATATTATTAAAAGAAATTATTTTATTCAGTACTGGATTTATTCTGAAGCTTTGCATAAGCATTTGAAAAATACAATAAAAAATTATTCTTATCAGGAACATTTTGGTGGAGTCTTTTATATTTATACAAGAGGAGTAAATCCAGATTATCCAGAAAATGGAATTTATTTTACAAAACTACCTGAAGATTTTTTAGAATCTGGCAAAATTTGATAAGTTAATCAAAATTTGATAGTTATATAGCTATAAAAAATTCAATTAAAAATAGTGAATATTGGATAAATCTAAAACTAATTCTAATTCTTCAATTAAATCGAAAAGTTTTTTAATTTGGAATACTATTTGCATTTAAAATATAAAACAAGCTGAAAACATATATTCTGGAGGGAGTATGAAAATCTGTATACATCGTGGAACAAATGAAATCGGTGGTAATTGTATTGAGCTGGAATCTAATGGAAAAAGAATAATTTTAGATCTCGGTATTCCTCTTGAAGCAGATAAAGATACAAAAAAGTATTTACCGGATATTAAAGGGTTAATAAAATATTCGAAGAAATTGCTTGGAATTCTTATATCACATATTCATATGGATCATATAGGATTATTACCATATATAAACAAAAAAATACCTATATATATGGGAGAAAGTTCAAAATCGATTCTGATTAATTCCGCAAAATTTCAATATAAGAAGTTTGATTATAATCAGTTTGATTTTATAAAAATTGAAAATAAAATTACATTTAATATTGGTCCATTCAAAATAACACCATATTTAATGGATCATTCTGCTTATGATTCTTATGCTTTTTTAATAGAAGCAGATGGAAAAAGTGTCTTTTATACAGGTGATTTTAGAGAAACCGGTAGAAAACATCGATTAACTCAGGAATTATTAAAAACTGATTTAAAAAATGTAGATTGTATGCTTATTGAAGGTACAACAATTAATAACAGTTTCAAAAAACATAGCACAAAATCAGAAAAAGACGTTGAACGAGAAATGGTTAAAGAGTTTAAAAATTGTAAAGGTTTGGCTTTTGTACAGGCTTCGTCTCAGAATATCGATAGAATTGTATCAATATATAGAGCCTGTATACAATCTTCTAGAGTTTTAATATATGATTTATATACTTCTTTGATTATGGAAGGAGCCAATAATCCTAATATTCCTCAATCTAACTGGAATAATGTAAAATTATTTATCCCTCAGATTCAGAGAATTCAGATAAAAAACAATAAATGGTTTGAAGATCTGGCTAAACATTCATCCAATCGAATATATCTTGAGGATATTAAAAAGAACCCGGAAAAATATGTTTTATTATTCAGAGGTATTCATCTGACAGATGTTAGTAAAGAAAAAGATTTTTTAAGAAATGCAAAATATATTTATTCATTATGGGAAGGATATTATAACAAAGTTAGATTTGATAAAATCAAAAATTGGCTTACAGAAAATAATATTCCAAAAATAAGTATTCATTCTTCAGGACATGCTGATATTAATACAATTAAAAAGGTGATTTCAAATATGAATCCGGTAAAAATAATTCCTATTCACACAGAATGCAAAGAAAGTTTCAAAGATTTTTCTGATAAGGTGTATTTAGCTGATGATAAGGAATGGATAAATATTTAATTTTTTATAAATATTATAAATTGAAAGGGGGGAATATGTATATTGAAATATTTGAAAGTCTCAGCAAGGCTGGGGAGGTAATTGAACATATAAATTCATCAAAAAGACAAGTGCAAAAAATTGAAAATAACGATTTAATTAGAGAATTTAATAAGGATGGTAAAGTTATCAGGAAATTACAAAAAGGCCATTCACTTACTAAGTTTTTTAATTATGAAAGAATTTTAAAATATGATGAAAATAATAATTTGATTTCTGAGCTGGAAAATCATTATAAAATAAATAATCAAGGTGAATACATCTATGAAGACTTTTCTGGCATAAAAACACCTTTTGAAAAAAAATTCTATAAAAATCCACATCCTGAGGGATATATAATTGAAATGAAAATTGATGATAAAATTTATAATGAAAAGGTTTTTGATAAAAAAGATAGAATTTTGAAGGAAAGAAATCTTTTTAATACTGATGGCAAGGAAATTCTTTCAATATACAATTATAAAAAAGATACTATCAAAGTTTATGAAAATGGCAATTTGATAAAAAAATTCTATTATTCAAAAATGCCAGGCAGTAATGTTTATTTAAGACATATTTATTTTCCAAAACAATATAATAGAGAAGAGGGAGATAATAAACTTTATCTTTATTATGAAAAAAGAATAAAAAGAAAGCGTGAGGGTGAATTTTTTAAAATTGAAACTTTTGATTTAACTTTTGAAAATCCTGATAGTATTTCACCATTTGATGAAAGTGAGCATATTTTTCATACAGTAAAATATATTAAAAAAAATTTAATTCAAAAAAAGTATGAATATCAGAAACTAAAAATCCATCCAGAAGAATATAAAAATATAAAATTAATGTTCGGCGAGGACATAAATGAAGAGGATTTTCGTGAATCCGACAGCGAAATGTTTTTTAATTATCAATATTTTTTTGATGAATATGACAATTTTGTTGAATATAACTTATATGAAGGCGATGACAGTTTGTTAGAAAGAAAATTTAGAAAAATTGAATATTTTGACTAAAATCTGGGGGTCAGGTCTATTCAATTCGCATTCCAAAAATCGAATATGTGCGTCAAAAACTGATTGTTAATAACAAATTATTTGATTATTTTACCTATCGGTAAAATTTTGACAAAAAACTTGTTAACAGAGATGAAAGGAAAGAACATTGGAATAATATATTCGAGCGATTCGAACCGATGCAA
>JBNJGP010000189.1:0-3395 GCA_051747805.1 Candidatus Muiribacteriota bacterium | reverse complement strand
TTATGTTGTTATTATTCATGATTGTTTACCTTTGACGTTTAGAGAGGGGTATTACTATTACCCCTCGTTAGTGTAGAGCTGCTGCTTTTGTGCTGCGGCGCGGCCGCATCCCAAAAGACAGCAGCCAACGCTTGCCAGGCTGCCTTACCCTTTCGCCCTTTGGTTGAAGGTTTTACGAAAAGGATTCAGACAGCAAATTAGTTTCGTAAAACTGTTACAGTCCGTAAAACTTGTATGATTTAGCCATGATCCCAACTTGCACAGTGACCTCTTTACCGATCTTTGAGCGATACTCGGCTTCTTTGCTGTCAGGTACAGTAAGATCAATGAGTTCATGCTTATCCGATCCGTTTTTCATCTTCACGACTTGCAGCAGCTGCAGCTTGACCTTGCCCGGTGTTACTTTTCCGGTTTCGTAATCTGTGTAATTATTGGTTTTATACACATTCATGAGTTTTGCTGTGAGTTGCAGCATTTTTTCTCCTTTTATTTTAGGAGATGATCATCTCGCTTGTTGTTTGGTTTTATCAGCTGATAGTGGAAGTATGAAGAAATTTTTACTCAATGTGAAGCGACTAATTACGGATAGCAAAAGTTTTTTTATATTTTTTTCTGAACAAAACCGAAAAAAGTCATAAAACCCTGTTTTTGGTAATATTCAAGAGGTTTTGTAAATATTTTATTATAAAAAAATCTCTTAACTCTTAGTGGTAAAATTGGAATAGAAAATATTTTTCTGTGTATAAAATACTGTTTTGATAATTTTATTTGTTCATTTGCTAAGTCATTATTATTGCTAAAAACTGGAAAGTCATTAACTAAATTTTTAATATAGGCTGTTTCATCAATTTGATGAAAATTTTTATAGTATGTTTTCATCTCAAAGCAAGCAGTAATTAAGTCGCTAATAGTGTTTTGAAGTTCTGTTTTTTTTAAATATGGTTTATAGATACTGTATATTTGTATTGCTAGGCTTTTTCTAATCTGTCCTGATGTTGCATGACCTATACTAAAAAAACTATAGACGTTTTGAATTAAATCAAAAAATTCTTTTTCATCTTTAGAGATATTCAAATATTTAATTGGATAAAGACTAAAAGTAGTCAGATAAAAGTTAAAAAAAAGACTTTTATCTTTTTTCATACGAGTAATTAAACGTTTTAATTTAATTTCCTTAATTGCTCTTTTAGTATTAAGCTTTCTATGATCTTTATAAGCTAATATTTCATCAAAATCAGAGATCAATTCGTCAAGTGATGAATATTTTGTATTTTCAAAATAAGCAACTTTCTTATTGTTTTTGTCAACATTTTCAAGAAGTGAAATGGCTTTTTGTGCTAAATGAATTAAATGAATAACATATATTAAATTATAATAACAGTAATAGTTTTCATATTTATTATATACATAATATTGTTCAATTGAGATGAGCTTTTTAATAGCTTTGAAGTATAAATCTTTGTAATCATTGCATATATTAACAGAATGAGAAATATATTTGTCGATTTTAGCTTTGTCATCCTCTTTCAGTGCTGAAATATTATATAACTCAAAACCCTTGTTCATGAAATCAAATACACGAAATTTAAAATTAAAGACAAACAAGATTATTAGAATAAAAAATTGTTTAGGAATGTTTACTAAAGTCATAAAAATGTTATATATTTTCATAGTTACTCTTTTATGTTAAAATGATTTAATTATACCAAAAGGACAATGATGAATTTTAAGAATATTTTCAACCCAACTGAATTAAATGACAAAGAAGGTACTGATCTACAACAAACAGCGATAGAAATCAAACAACGGTTTGATCAAAGAAGACAAAGATATAATCTTATTAAAAACTCACTGGTTTTAAATGATTCATGGGATGAGCTTAATCAAGAATTAATTAAGTTTGAAAAAAACAATTTTCAAACTTGGAATAAAAAATGGAATAATGTACATAGACAAAATAATTTACAAATATATAAGAACTTTTTTCAAGAAGGTGAAGAGTTATTTAAAAATTTTGATGAATATATTTCCAATGTTCCAATTCAACAATCACATAGTGAAGAAGTTGAGGCTTTAAAAGCAGATATGTTGAGTCATATTGAAACTGATTTATTAGAAATGAAAACACACCTAACAAGGCAAATTGAATCAGGAATTAATGATCTTATTGGATTAAAAGCAGAGCTTGGATTAACCAAAAACTATAAAGAAAATATTTCTGATGAACTTGAAAAATCAAATAGACACCAAAAGAATTTCATGATAGTTTTTATAGCTTCATTAATTATCATCCCTGCTTTTTTATTTAGTACCTTCTATTTTGATTTTTTTACAGTTATGGAATACAAAGAACTCATGTTAATAAGGATAGCGTCAACAGTCCCACTTGCTTTACTTTCTTACTTTTTTTATACACAGTATAGATTATATCAATTGATATCACTAAAGTATACTCACCTAAACGGCTTCTTAGGTGGTGGTGCAACATTTATTGCACAATTAATTGATTCTGAAGACGATGTAAAAAAAGATATTAATAAAAAACTTGCAGAATTATTTATGGAGCTTGATGATATTTCATCACTTATAAAAAAAGGAAAGCACCCCATTGAATCAGTGCTTAAAAATGAAAAAAACATATTTGAACAATAAGGTTTAAGAACTTATGACTAATTTAAATCAAAAAGAGCTAGAGCTTAAAAAAATTGAATTTCTCCAGGAAGAATTATCAAGGAGGAGTACCAATAGAGGAATTTTAATAACGCTAATAGCTGCAATGATTACTTTATCTGCTTCTTTAGATATCATTGATCCAATATCCGTCATATTTCATCTTTTTGGTGAATCATCAAATGAAAAAATTCATCCATTAATAATGATGTATTCTTTCTCATTTTGGAGTTTTGTTTTGTTAATCTTCATATATGTTATAAGTATTACTTTTGAAATGACACAAATACAAAAAAAATTGGAACGTTATAAGTTTGTTGATAATACAAAAAAAATTTATCTTTTCAGACTTTTATCCATTTTTCTACTATTACTTGTGATGATTTTTGTTACTTTAGATATTCAAAAGGATTATAGCAAAGAATATTATAATAATATGTACATGGAAAAAAGCCAATAAGAGTTAACCGTCATTACAAATAGAAAAAATTTTACAGCTACTCAGTAGCTAAATAGGTGTATTTTTTTAGCTACCATTGCAAGGTAGAAGTCTCAGAACCGGCTATTTTAGGGCTTTTGAGTTTAATTTACTAACTCCCTGTCTCCCGGCCATACCTTCAGAAAGTCCGAAATCTAGAGATTTAACTAATTTATTTTTTTAAGGTAGCTTATTTGTAAAAAGGGGTCTGACCCTTTGCACTGGATAAGGCAAAACAGCGGCGCAG
>JBNJGP010000188.1:0-3432 GCA_051747805.1 Candidatus Muiribacteriota bacterium | reverse complement strand
TGCCGGAGGTATAAGTGTTTCTGTTTATCCCGGTCTTTCAGAAGAGGATCTTTTATATATTTTAGAAGATTCAGGATCAAAAGTTATTTTTATAGATGATTATAATAATTTTGAAAAAATAAAAAATATAAAACATAAACTTCTATATTTACAGAAAGTTATATTTTTAAAAGAAAAAAAAGTAAAATTCGATTCAGAAAGTACAGATATTGAAAATGTAATAAGTACAGGTAAAAAACTAGACCTTGAAAATCCTGATGTTTTTGACCAGAGAGTTAATACTGTTGAACTCAAAGATCCGATGATGATTGTTTACACTTCCGGAACAACAGGAAAGCCCAAAGGTGTTGTCCACACACATTTTTCATTTAATGCCGCATGCAGAAGAGACCTTGAGATGATTCCGGTATTAAGAGATACCGATGTATTTCTATCCTTTCTTCCCCTTGCACACACATATGAAAAGGAATGCGGTCATGGAATAGCAATGTACGGAGGATGTACTATAGCTTATTCATCACCACAAACTTTAGTAGATGATCTTCAGTATTTTTGTCCTACTATTTTTATGTCTGTTCCAAGAATTTATGAACGAATATATATGCAGATGAAAGAAAAATCATCAGGATCTGCAATCCGCAATTTTATTTTGACAAATGCTATAAATACAGCTGTTCAGGCAATAAGACAAAGCAGTGATAAAAACGGTTTTATTGATATGTCTGAAAATACAGAAATTATGGATAATCTTTCAGGATTTTTAAAATTAAAATATAAAATTTTTGATAAACTGGTTTATTCCAAAATAAGACAGATTTTAGGCGGAAGATTAAGGTTTGCTTTTTCTGCATCAGGATCGCTTTCCAAAGAACTGTGCGAAGCTTTTTTATCAATGGGAGTAAGAATTTATGAGGGGTACGGATCTACAGAAACACTTAACACAGTAAATTTAAACAGACCTGAAAAAATTCTTCCCGGATCAGTCGGTCCTTTATGTATAGGTGTTGAAGGTAAAGTTTCACAAGAAGGAGAGTGGCTTGTTAAAGGAGACAACATTTTTAAGGAGTACTGGAACAAACCTGAGCTTACTAAAGAAGCTTTTACAGATGGCGGCTTTTATAAAACCGGAGATATTGTAGAGGTTTTACAAGACGGATATATAAAAATTAAAGACAGAAAAAAAGGGCTTATTGTTCTTGATACTGGTAAAAATGTTCCTTCAGCTAAAATTCAAAGCCTTTTTGCGCTCAGAAGATACATAGACACAGCTGTAGCATTTGGAAATGACAAAAAATTTGTCTCAGCAGTTGTAATTCCCGATTTTGATGCAATAATGAGAAAAATGGAAGAAGACAATATGCCTTTTGATGAAGACAAGTTTGTTTTTGAAGACGGAATATGTACTGAATTTCCCAAAGATTATATTGAAGATGAATATTTTCAAAAACTTATCAAGTCAGATGTTGATAAAGTCAATAACAAACTCGAAGACTATGAAAGAATAAAAAAATATATTATTTCCAGCAAAAAACTGACAGAAACAACCGGAGAGCTTACACCTACATTAAAAGTAAAAAGAGATATAGTATACAATAATTACAAAAATGAGGTTGAAGCTCTTTATTCATAAATACTTGAGTTACATTCCCAAGCAGGAGCTTGGGAACGAGCTCAGTCGACGATTGCCAGTCATTCGCAGGTTGCTTTATATAATATCCTCTCTCGGACTGCTGGCTCCCAAGCTCCTGCTTGGGAGCCTGTATTTAATGTGACCAGGTATTAAATTGCCAGTGTCAGCTTGAGAAATTTGTTCAGGATGATATGCATGAATGAATTTCGTGGATAAATGGCAGGGCAGGAATTTTGAAGCGAGCCCGGGAACGAGCCAAAAGACGCGATAAATCGCGTCTCTACAGGCATCACTCTGGTGCAGATCATTTTGGACTCGTTCCCAAGCTCCAGCTTGGGAACGTAATTATCTGATATTTTTTAAATTTGTTTGAAATACAGGATTCTCAAACAGGTGTTTGGAAACCAGTCAGCTGAAAGTTTTGAAATTACTCTAATATGTTGTATGATTAAATAAGAAATAGAAAAATTATTAAGCGAATCGGTTTTGTTTTAAAAAGGAAGTTTTGAATATGAAAATAGAAAAAACAGTATCCATAAAAAATATAAAAGACAAAAACCTGAGTCAGGATGATTTACAATATTGGCTTGGCAAAAGTTCTGAAGAAAGACTCAGTGCAGTTGAGTTTTTAAGGAGACAATACCATGGAAGTTCAAAACGACTTCAAAGAGTTGTTAGAATTATTCAACGAACATGAAGTTCAGTATCTTATTGTGGGAGGGTATGCACTTGCTTATTACGGTGCGCCAAGATACACAGGCGATATTGATGTTTTTGTTAAACCTGAATTATCAAATGCTTCATCAGTCTTAAAAGCACTTGAGGATTTTGGATTTGGCTCTGCAGGACTAAAATCTGATGATTTTATTAAGACCGATAATATTATTCAATTAGGATACCCACCTGTAAGAATAGATATAATAACATCAATTTCAGGAGTTTTATTTGATGATGCTTATAAAAGTCGTGAAAAGGGTTATTATGCTGATGTCCCTGTTTTTTACATCAGCCGTCACGATTATATAAAAAATAAAAAGGCATCGGGCAGGAAAAAAGATCTGGCTGATTTGGAAATGCTTGGAGAAGATGATTAAGGATTGTTTTTTGCTCTGCCTATTACCTATATTTTTTGCTACCGGGCTCGTTTTGTTCTCGTTCCCAAGCTCCAGCTTGGGAATGTAATTATTTGATATTTTTGTATATTTATTTGTGATACAGGGTTCCCAAGCAGGAGCTTGGGAACCAGTCGAAAAGACGCGATAAATCGCGTCTCTACAGGCGTCTCTCTGGTGCAGATCATTTCCGGCCTCATATCTGAAACTAAAATGTATCTATATTAAAATAATGACATATTTTCCTGAATTCAAAATCAAGCTTATGGATACCAGTTTACCATGGAGTTTGTTCAGATTGATCATCTGTTTTTCTGGCGTGTGTTTTTCAGTCGTGCCCCTGCACAGGACAATCAAATTTTTTGCATCTAATCAGTTTTTAAGATATATTGTACAGATATTGAAAATAACTTCCGCTTCCATTTAACAACTAATTAATCATGTCACTGATTCATCTAAACACAGTTGGAGCTAAGAATGTTTCAGGATCAACTATCGATAATTCTTTCCGGCAACTTTCCGGAACAAAGGACACAATGCAGGATCCTTACAAAAATACCATCAAGTCCGTTTTCACTTTCTTGCCGGAGCAATGAAATCTATGTTTCATGATAAACGTCTTAGTATAAGAAAAGAAGTCTTTTACCTGGGACTTACTTTTGCTGGAATAGCCCTGATATTTTTCGGTAT
>JBNJGP010000187.1:0-3441 GCA_051747805.1 Candidatus Muiribacteriota bacterium | reverse complement strand
ACAGATTCGATTTAAGTGAAAGCGATATAAACCAGGCAATACTTGTGGCTGTTACTGAAAATAATGAACTTAAAAATAAGGCTTTAACCTCTCTTGAAAGCTATGGCCATAAAATCGAAGACAATCTTATATATCTCCTTGAAGAAAATAATGGCAATACTGGCTCAGAACTTCTTATAGTAAATATTATTAAAAATATTCAATCGCCGGAAAATTCATTATTAAAAGATATTAAAACAATATTTACAAATAACAGCAATGCCGAAATTGTAAATCCTGATCTTCTGGCTCTTATTAAATCTGAAGTAATAAAGATTCAGCTTTCTAAATACCTTGTAAATCTTGATGAAAAAACAATTAATAAAATTTTGCCAAAACTTCTGATTAAAGAAACAGAAGATGAATTTCAAAGAAAAACTGTTTACAGGCTTAACACAACTGTAGTTTGTTATCTTGCTGAAAAATATCAGGACAGCCTGGTTGTTAAAGGATTAATCAAAGAGACTTTACTAACAGATACAGAAGATATTATAGATAAAATAAAACCGTGTCATAAAACTGCCAATATTTTTATCATGCCTCTTTTTGCCGATCTTTTCTCTGAAGAATCCGATGATTATTTCTTTCTTGCAGAAAACCTCAACAGAATCGATAACAATCCATACCAAAAAGGATGCATATATTTTAATACAAATCAGGTAGACAAAAATATATGGGGACTTGCACCTGAAATTTTTATAAATAAAGAAAATGAAGAAACTGTAAAACAATTCTTTGAAAAAAAATCTGATTTTCAGTTTGTAAAAAACAATATCAATAAAAAAGTTTATATAAAAAGCATTATATCTGAATCTGATTATGAAAAAAATACCGACACAAATCTTAATAAAGAATTTTTCATAAAAACAGCTATTTACCTCAAACCATTAAAAAATTACAAAGATAATATTACAGAAGCTGTTATTACCGACACTCCGGACTACACATTTGTTAATAAAATATTAAGTGAAAAAAACAGACATATATTTTTTCAGTTGTTTACAGATATTTTTTCTGATCATTAAAAAAATTTATCATAAAAAATAAAGGAACAAATTGCATGAATAATAAAAAAACTTTGCAAAACTGGATCTCTGAAAATTTAAATTATCTTCTTTATTATTTTAATGACGATGAAGATGAAATTTTTACCAAGTATATAGATAACAATAAAACCCTTAAAATATTTTCAGCTGTAAATAAGGTAACAAAAATTATACCCAAAGATTTGACTGACAATCAGAATATAACAGATTTTTTATATACAAAAATAAAACTTTCAAGAGATGATCTGGTTAAATCGATTAGTATATTAATTAATTCAACAAATCCGGATTCAATATGCACAGGACTTGTTCTTTCAGGACTATGCGGATTAAATGAGCTTGCTTTTGAAGGTGAAAAAGCTTTGAGATTTAATTTTACAGAATCAGAAGTCCCTTTGTGTGCAATCTTTTCAATGGTTATGCTTAACAGTAAAGAGTTACATAATTATATTAATATCTTATATACTGAAGATTTGCTGGACAATAGTCTTAAGTCTCTTCTTTTATTTTACATAAACAAAAATACAGATAAATTTTCAGCAGTAAATTTAGCATATTTTTTTAACAATGACAGAAGAGCTAATGAAGTTATTTTCAAATATTATCCGGAGATTATAAAAAAAGCATTTCCGGAAATTTATTCTAAACAAATTGTAATAAATGAACTTATAAATGCCAAACAGTATGATACTGCTTCATTGCTATTTTTAAAAACAAACCATGATATAAAAATAGAATCTGAAACAGAAAATTTTCTTACTTATACAGGTGTTAATTCCTGCTGGGAAGGTTTAGAAAACAAATCTGAAAAACTAAAAAACCTGGCTGAAAATACAGATACCGGTTCATATACTTATGCATTCTTTGCATCTTTAGTATCAAATAATCTCATAAAAAATCCATGCCAATTTATAAACAACAATCCTGATTACAGGGCTGCAGGTATTTGGGGAAGTGTTTTTAAGCCGGAATTATACAAAAAACTGACAAACAACATAGATTTTAAAAATAAAGAAGAAGTACTTGCTTTTTATGCGACATCTTTAATTAAAAATTGCGAAAACAATTTAATAACCGAGATTACAGGCCACAGGCTATATAATGAAGCAGATCTTTGGCAAAGCCTGCTTTTTTCCAGGTTATTAAAAATTTTGCACCTTTATAAACCATTGCCTGTAAAACACCTTAACATTTTAAATAAACTTAATAATAACCCAATATATCTCGACTCTGATGAATTATCTAATTTTTATCTGTCTAATTATTCGTATTTAACAAACAGGATCAGATCTTTTACAAATATTCATTTAAACAAGTCCACATTTTTTAACCAGGCAATAAAAAAAAATAAAGATTTAAAAAATATAACTGATTATGAATTCCAAAACCCGGATTCAGAACCTGAAACACTTAAAAAAATATTATTAAAATCATATATAACAGATAACAACATAAGCTTTTGTTCAGATTTAAACTTTTATAACAATTCCATAATGAAGCTTTTTACAAATTTATCCGGATTTAAAAATTTTGAGGAAATAACCTCAGCAGATCCTGCCAAAAGCGGATTAAGAGATCTTGCTGCAGGGTTTATTCAGATAAATGAGTTTATAGATAAAAAATATAAAACAAACTTAATTTTATTAGATTTTTGCATAAAAAACCAAACAAAAATAAACGATCCTTTTATAAATGATATTCAACGATTTTACATGGATAACAACTATAAAAATTACGATATAATAAGCAAACTGCATAATAATATTAATATTTTTAACAAAATATTTGCAAAATCATCAGGTATAAACACCATAAACATGGAAAAAGCTTTTTTGCTGGGAAAACAACTTAATAAGTTTTACACAGCTGAAGAAGATACAAAAATAATAATTAAATGGTATTATATGTTCAGATCGATTTTTTATCTCTTTTCAAATTTACCTGCAGAAAAATTCAGAAAACTCAATTTTTCATTACTAAGCCCTGAAAGTAGATTTAATTTTACTATATTCATCCTGTATAATCTTTTAAAAAGCAAAGATATTTTTTTTATAGTAAAAACTCTTTTAAGTATCAACAATATTATGGCAAAACACAACCTTCTGAACCATCTTATGAAGGATATCAGGCATTATTATCCTGATACCGGTTTAATATCTTTTTCCGGATCAGATTTCTTTTTAGAAGATCAAAAAAATCAAGGATCAATTTTATCTTTGATTCAATCTAAAAAAGACCCAAAACTGTTAAAAAAGTACAAAGGCAGGGATATTATAATAAAAAAAATTGACTCCCTTGACATAGCAGACCACTGTTATGAATCTGAAAATTTTTTAACACCTGAAGATTTTATAAA
>JBNJGP010000186.1:0-3456 GCA_051747805.1 Candidatus Muiribacteriota bacterium | reverse complement strand
TTTTTTCTCTTCATCACTTTTTTTAGGAAGTCTGCCAGCTTCAGCCATTTTATTAAATGCTTCAGTATCTTCATCAATAGCATAAACAAGGTCTTTCTGAAGCAATTGGGCTTTTTCACCTATTTCAAACATTTTACTTTTATGTTTTTTAAACTTTTTCTTATAAGCAGTTAAATTACTCACCATTGTAGCAAGTGCAGCACCCATAGAGCCAATCATAGCAGCCACAGACCCACCGCCAGGAGCCGGTGAATCACTTGCAAGCTCATCCACAAAATCAACAAATTTCATATCTTTTAAACCAGGTTTTTCAAAGTTGTACTCAATAATTTTTTTCTCTATATCAAAAGGCGCAAGCTCATCAAGTCCCATAGATAAAACTGCTATACGGATAATTTCCCTTTCAGAAAAAGAACGGGCTGTTTTCTGCTTATCCAGATAATAGCGGCCCGCATCAAGCATAGCCTCTTTAGGAATTAAGCCTATAAGCTCACTTCCTGTAACTCTGGCCCCAAGTTTTTCGGCCTGGTCTTTAATTGTTTCATAAACAATATGAAGCGGAGTTTCTTTATGATCCATTAAATTCACAGTAACCTGTGCTCTTTTATATTCATCAATATACCAGCCCGCTGCCTGTGTATTTTTTAATAATCCGGGCCTTCTAACAAGTTTATTGTTTTCATCCCTGACTTTTTTTCCATTTTCATCTCTAATAGCCCTGCCAACTTCTCTAACTTCAAACCCAATTTCAGAAGCAATTTTTTTGCGAGTAGTATTTAAATTAACATTATAAGCAATAAGGAATTTTCTAACTCCCACAGCAGTAGCACCTGATTTTGCATTAAACTCAGCCCTGCCGTAATCAGGAACAAAATCCGGCTTTTTCATTTTCTGAGGCAACGCTTCGTACTCACCTTTTCTAATATCAGGAAGTCTTTCCCTTTCTGGTTTCTGAGCGGCCATTCCATATAAATATACAGGAATATCAAGTTCTTTTCCTACTCTTTCGCCCAGTTTTTTAGCAAGAGGAATACAATCATCATAAGTCATTCCAGAAATAGGAATAAATGGACAAACATCCGTTGCGCCCATTCTGGCATGTGCTCCAGTTTGATTACGCATATCAATAACTTCAGAAGCTTTTTTTATTGCATTAAATGCTGCCTCAACAACAGCCTCCGGGTCACCTGCCATAGTAACAACAGTTCGATTAGTTGCAGCACCGGGGTCAACATCCAGTAGTTTAACATTCGATACTTTTTCAATTTCATCTGTAATCAGTTTAATTTTTTCAAGATCTTTACCTTCACTGAAATTCGGAACACATTCAACAATTTTTGCCATAAAACCTCCTGAAAAAAATTTTATAATAAGTTACTTAATTGAAATATAAAAAAACAAATTAACCCTTAAGACCATAATACAGAGTGCGTATATGCTCATGCAGTTTAAACAAATCAGCTTTTATATCCTCTGTAATAAAAGGGGAATTCCCTTCACTAAAACAATCCAAATCAATAATGGAACCAAAATCATTACTATACTGCTGAAGTTTTGCTTTTTTTAAAATCTGCATATTAACCTTTACATTTTCTATTGGATGGCTGTAAATAGTCCTGACATATAAATCATCTTTTTCAAAAGGCTGTTTGTTAACAAGAAAAGATATATTAAATTTATCAAATTCTTCTTCTGGCAAAAAGTTAATCGTCCTCAAACCAACCCTGGTAACATTTTTTATAAAATTAAGTTTATGAACTTTTTTAAAAATATTATTAACCTCAGTTAAAAATTCATCCCTGTTTGAATATTTATAATTAATGCCAACAATAAGTACTCTTGGGCCTAATCTGATTCTAAACTTATCATTTTGCATAACATGATGAGGACGGTATTTTATTTTAGGATCTTTTTCCCTAACCTGCGGCGGTATTTTTGCAACTGGAAGTTCTTCATTAAGCGGATAATCATATCTAAACTCATTATAAACCATTCCATAAATAGCCTGATATGGCGTACTTTCCACTGGGTCAAATTTAATTTCAACAACAGCCTCTCTAACAGTACTACTGTCAAAATCCTCTTCTAAATTATCGTTTTGTAAAATCTCAAAAATATTTTTCTTCATATAAATTAATTTAACATATAAAAAATTTTATTACAAACTGAAGTGTAAGGGTTTAGCAATTCCCAATGAAAATAGAGAAAATCCTTGATTTGATGGGGTCAGCGCCGAAATCACTTTGCGAAAAAAAGACAATAATTTTGCTTTATTTATATTTTTGTTTAAGTTTGTTTATACGATTTTCTAGTGGCGGATGAGTTGCAAAAAGCATTAAAGCTTTCTTAGGATTAGATATCTGTAATGATTGAAAAGCTTCCTGACCTTTATGAGACTTCTTTTTTTCAATTTGAACATTCTGTTTTAAAACCTTTAGAGCAGAAATCATTTTATCAGCTCCTGCAATTTTTGCGGCACCATCATCGGCCCTGAACTCACGCTTTCTGGAAAAATATGACACTATAATACTTCCTAAAATCATAAAAGCTATTTCAAATATAATTCTTACAAAAAAGAAAGTTAAAAAAGAGATTCCACCCCCTTTTTCCCCTTTTCCTTTGGAAAGAGCATTTGTAACAATATATGCAGCGATTCTAGCAAGAAACATAACAAAAGCATTTACAATTCCCTGAAGCAATGTCATTGTAACCATATCCCCATTTGCAATATGCGAAACCTCATGAGCTAAAACACCTTCAATTTCTTCATCGTTCATGCTTCTTAATAATCCAGAGGAAACTGCAACAAGTGAGTTTTTTTTAGATGGTCCAGTTGCAAATGCATTTGGTGCATCTGAATCAAAAATACCAACTTCAGGCATTTTAGGGAGGCCTGTTCTATCGGCTAAAGAATAAACTTTCTGAACTAATGGATGTGAAGTATCTTTTATAACCTTCACCTTCATAAACCATAAAGCCATTTTTTTCGAAAGGAGAAGCGATATAAATGCACCTGTCATGCCCCATAGCAGACAAAAAATGGCAAGTGCCTGTATATTAAGTCCTTGTTCTGTTAAATAAGGTTGTACATTGAAAATATTTAAAATAAAAATTACTGTTGACATCACAAGTAGATTAACCATTATAAATGGTGCCATCCTTCTAAACATTTTTTCCCCCATTAAAATACAATATTTTTTTTTAAAATATAACAAAAATATATTCAATAATCAAAAATTGTCAACACCAATTCTCAATTTAGCCGAGAGAGGAACTAAAGTATAGTCAAAAGCGAGATACCGGGTCTAGCCCGGCATGACAATCATGAGCAAGAGCTAGACTTCGGCTTAAAACATCGCCGGGGCGAAAGCAATACATTACGAAAAAAGTTCCTTGAGAATTGCTGAATAAAAACTTGATTTATATTAAAATTTATAATATAATTATAATTAAGAA
>JBNJGP010000185.1:0-3485 GCA_051747805.1 Candidatus Muiribacteriota bacterium | reverse complement strand
ATTTGTTCTTATTTTAAAATCCAATGCGGTAATTTTGCGACCGGTCTTAATGGGTTTCCATGATATTTTTAAATCTGTATGCTCATTAATTTCTCTTTCAGCAATATCTAATACTTTACGTTTTAAATCAGACCACCTTTCATACATATTTTCTATATTCAAAGAAAAGCGAAGCTCTTTAATCTCTATTATTCTTCTTCCTGTAATCTGATATTGTTTTAAAATTTCATACAACCTGTAAGCATACTGGCTACTTAATTCCAGAACATTTGCGAGCCTATAGCTTGTAAATTGTTCTTTAAGTTGTAAAAGGTAAGGTCTCATTTTTGGATCAAAACAAAGCTGAACAATTCCTTGTCCTGTAAAATATTCGGCAGATGAAAGCCAAGTTACCTGCAATAAACTATCAGGTTTTTTGATAGTTAAAACCCTAGATAACAGACTTCTAGTAATCTTTTTTACTTTTGCATGATAAGAATTATCTTTTATTTCTAATAATTTTAAAAACTCAGAAATATTAATAGTATATTTTTGAAAATCATCATCATCGGGGTGAATTTGGGTACACATAAGACCCATAAGTCTTGTTTCCTGTACACTCAAACTATATGAAGCATTAATAAGACCATTATTTTTTGTCACTAAGTCAGTTTTTTTATTCATAAAGCCTCCTTTTATAATTTTAAAAACGACCTTATAAAAATTATCTCTATTTGTCAATAAAAAACGCTATTTTATTTAAGGTCGTCTTTCACCAGCAAAAGGTCGTCTTTCACCAGCAAAAGGTCGTCTTTCACCAGCAAAAGGTCGTTTTTAGGTCTGGAACTTACTGAATTTATTAAAGATATTGAAGCGGAAAACAAGGGAAAACAAGGAAAACAAGAATAACAACAACAGAAATAAATAAAAAAGTTTAAAAATTCGACTTTTTTTAAAGGCAAAAAAAATGGGTTCGTTCGTTTGTTTTTAAAATTTTAAATAATGAAAAATAAAATTTCAGTGTAAAAAAAAGCTCCGTGACCAATTATGGTTATAAATTTACAAAATTGAGGTTTTTTATTTAAATACTTGATTTTAAAAGAAAGAACACTTAGTATATCACTTACCCTATTTTTAGCGTAAATTTTTAAAGTCAAAATTACTGAAAGCCCTGATATCAGGCTTCGGGACACGATTTGGCAGTAATGCCAAGAGAGGAAATTTTATATGGGTAAAAAAAAGAGGGCTCTTAAGAAAAAAGAAAGTAAGCAAAAAAAAGAATCTCTTGAAGAAATTGGACTTACAAAAAACGAAATTCTTTTATTAAAAGCACTAGAAATTTTAAACGAACAACCTACAAACAGAGAGAAATTAAAAAGTACTTTGAAAATACCTGTTACATCGCTCAGAAAGGCTCAAAAAAGCCTAGAAAATAAAAAACTGATAAAAGTACTCGATAATAGATTTAGAGCGGGCACAGCACGCGGAATGATATTTAAATGCAAATCAGATCTTTTTAACGTTCTTTATACCGGAAATGATGAAAATGAAATTAAAGAAAGTATAAAAAATATAAAAATAGAAGATTTAAAAATTATGAAAGAAATTTAAAAATCTTAAAGAACCGCTCCCGATTTTTCGACTTCTGTAACCTTTGATTGATAGGGCTCTCAGAATTTGTCCCCACTTTAGGCCTATAGTATCAAGTATAAGGGATAAAATCCCTTGTTTTGAGGGAAAGATTTGAGTTTAAAATCAAGAAAAAAAACAAAAAAATTATCAAGGGAGACGCTAAGTTTTGAGACATCTAAAACGGATTAGCATAACTTTAGTTTTTAGCGGTTAACTTTTTTTCTTTTTTTTCATGACAAAATTATAAATCCTTTTTGCCTGGGTAAAGGGAAAAAACGGTTTCCAAAATTTTTTTTAAAAAGCACAAAAAAAATTTCAGACCCTCCGTTTTATTCCCTTGACCCAGACAGAGAGAGTGAAAAGAATAAATTCGGAAAGAAAATTTTAGGTTCCGATAACAGAAGTTATCGGAACCTAAATTTTAAAAAGGGGGAATTTTATTTCAGGTTGGCTGCGCTGGGTGCTCGCCAAACCTGAAATAAAAAAAGCCGATAGGATTAAAAAAATTTAAACCTTGTCGGCCAGCAACAAACATTAAAACCAATTAAAAACTAACTTCGTTCTTAATGACAACCTGCTAAGATATTAATAAACTATCAGTAAAAAACTATTAACTTTTCAGTAAAAAATTAATGAGAAGTCTTTAAAACACAAAATATTTAAAATCGTTTTTCTTTTTAAGTTTTTGTATTAATTACAATTTTTTTCTTTCGTCTTTGAGGGTTTATAAAGGGGATAAAAAAAAACAATAAAGATTTTAAAACCCTTTTTAAAAAAATTATTGCTTAGAAAAATCATTATCTAAATTCACAATAACTGTATTAATAGCAGAAATTAAATGATGATAAATCCATTCAAGCTCATGATTAATAAATAAATAAAAACTATTCATTTTAAATTCAATATAAGTGCTGTTATCCCAATCTGGTTCTTGATAAATAACCCCATTATGATTATCAAGAAAGGCAAAATCTGGATTTAATCCCAAAGCTTCAATAGTTGATTTAAATTTTTTTAATTTATCTTCTGTATGGCTCATTATCATAAATTCAGCATCTGAAAGTGAAAGTTTCATTTTATATCCTTTGTTAGAAATTTATATAAAATATTCCATAATAATTTGTCTTTTTATGACATTAAAAGCGTTCTGCTTGTTTCTTTTTAACATCTTCTCATATGAATCTTTAAAAGAGGGGTAATCCTCTAAATATTTACCTATATGTTTTTCTATTTGTTCATCAGGGATAGATTTTTTTAATTCTGAAATTTTATTTTCTTGTTCATGCTCTTTTTGTATTTCTGTTTGTTGTTTTTTGATTTTTTCAGAATGTTCTTTTTTAGTTTGATTTATTAATTTTTCATCTTCTTGACCTTGTATCCCCCAATCTTCTTTTAAAGCTTTTATCAAATATGCCCTGTAATTCTTTTTTGCGTGTTTATTTGCGTAAGAAATGTTTCTTTCCACATAATCAATCCCATATTTTTTTAAATTGCTCTGGATTGCGTCATAGATTGTTTTTAGAGATTTATATTTTTCAGGAACAAGTTTTAATAAGCCCTGAAGATCTTCTATACGCTCATTATTTTTTGTATCATTTTCAGGAGAGGTTTTGTTTTTAGGATTTGTTCTTATTTTAAAATCCAATGCGGTAATTTTGCGACCGGTCTTAATGGGTTTCCATGATATTTTTAAATCTGTATGCTCATTAATTTCTCTTTCCGCAATATCTAATACTTTACGTTTTAAATCATTCCATTGTTTATAGGAATTTTCTATATTTAAAATCCAACGCAATTCTTTAATCTCTATAACCCGTCTTCCGGTAACCTGGTATTGTTTTAAAATTTCATATAACCTGTAAGCATACTGGCTA
>JBNJGP010000184.1:0-3498 GCA_051747805.1 Candidatus Muiribacteriota bacterium | reverse complement strand
CCCAAAAGCATGCTTTGAGTAAATTTGTACCAAAGTGTGCTTTTTTTATTACATTTTCAAACTAAGCATTTTGTTACATTTTCAGAGCGGTGCTAACACTTTATATACCTCGGAAGATCTGTTTTTATTTGCATAGTACAAAGTAGACCTTTTTGGTGCCCCTTTCATGCCAAGATGTGGAAGTTTCCCAAATGTTCAGGAAAGTCCCTTTTTAATTTCTCTCAAACTTTGAGCTCCTGCAAGCTGGCAAAAAAGCATGGATACAAAGTGATCCCAGGAATCAAAACCTTTTGAATGCTTTTCACTTCCATGCTTACTGATTATTTTTCTAAAATTATTTCTATCAAAGACATCTATGAGTTGACTAAAAAGACTTGCATATCTTATCATAGTTTAGAATCCTTTTTGTTTTTTAATTTGTTTTCGCACATAAATTAATATCCATACAAAAAGGATTCGCTCAACTCTTTTTTTCTTCAAATGTTATTTTGGACAACAGTGTCAAAATACTTGTGTTGCTTAGATATATGTAAAAAAACAGATCTCAATTCTTTTAAAATTTTTACTTTTTTAAAAAAATGTGGCTATTCAATATTTTTACAAAGTCTTCTGAATGTATCGAAACAAGATTCATTTCTTTTTATCTAATGTTCACAAAGGTGACTAAATAACTTTTCTCCTTCAAAGAACTAATAAACATTTTGTCAACTATTACAGACCATGGATCCAGTTATATATAGCACCTTGGGCAACTTTATCACTTATAGCTATATACTTTTTTAATTCTTGAACATTGACACTAGTATTATATTCGTGTTGGAAATGAATACTAATTGCATGCTTTAAACTTGTATAAGGTATCTCATTTAATGAATAAAGATTGTTCTTCCGAAACCAATTTCTTTCTTGTGCAAATTTCTTCGCAATTGAGGTATAAAAGTACTTTGAATAACTTACTTTTAATTTTTCATTTAATACCTCTTGAATTATTGAAGGTTCTACAGGTTTTTTTTCATTTTTCAGAACGTCTTGAATACCATTAACATAATCTGGTAAATATATATCTTTATAAGCGATTTCAGCCATTGTGTATAGTTGCCTATCAACCTGTACTACCTGGTCATTATTAATCATTTCGTCAAGATAACATGATGCATGATTTAAACTTTTACTTTTTAATAAAGAGGCAATTTCAGGCTTTGTCATTGGCTTATTGGCCGAAAGCATTGCTTGTAATATCACCTCTTTTTGTGTAACGTTTTCAAACTTGGCTTTTAGACTAACTGAGTCAGCCTGCGACTTACCATCAAAATAAAATCCGTAATCCTGACCATACATTTTTACAATATACCGGATAACATAATAGTCTTGTAATTGTAGGACCGAAGAATTTAAATATGCTTCGTTAAGGTGAAAAACATGCCTTTCTGTTTCATTAAAGAATAGCAACAAAGCGTTAAAAATTGCATCTTTATCAGTCTCATTAGAATTGATAAACTGGGTATTTTTATATACTCCATTACCAGCTAAATATATATAATCAGAATCTTTTAAAGCTTGATTATCGGGTCGAGAGACATTTAAATCAGTCTTTGATATTTTCGACTTATTCACTAAGCTCGCTACATCAAACCAAGGGAGCCCATTTGGATGATCTCTTAGAATACAAGCTGCTGCTTCATTTTTTTTTAGATATAATGGATAAATTTTATCATTATCAATTTTAATTCTATTAATCTCACTTAAATAATATAATAGATTATCTATATGCACATTAGCTAGTTGCAGCTCGTCTTCTATATAATTTACCATTTCTCCATAAGTTATTGGTGAACCATATTTTACAAAAAAAACATTTAAAATATCTGGTCGTATATTAGGCTTAATTACATTTTGTATATCTTTTTCTCCACAAATAAATTCCAAAAATTTATAAAAATTTCTTTCCTTATCAAAACAAGATGATAGATTTTCCATTTTTGATTGTAATTTAAAGTCCAGGTCGTCTTTAATATTAAGCCAAATATTTTCAGCTGAAAATCTAAGATAGCATGTCAGCAACTCGTTTATTGCAGATTCCTTTTGTCTAACTCTTTCACGTGTTATCTCATAGTCAAAAGCTATCTCTTCAAGTGTCGCTTCAGAATCAACAAACCCCCAACGCCGTTGAAATATTTCCTGCTGCTCTTCGTTAAGTTTATCTAAAAAATTATCCAAGTCATCCAATATCATATCTCCAATTTCTGTTGTAGAAATTTCCATAAATGTATTTGGAAGAATTAGCTCGCTTTCCCATTTTTTGTAGTCGATCTCACCTTTAAAAACCCTATCAAACTCATTTTTTAGCTTTTCTTTCAAATTTAAGATGGTATTAATAAATAATTTCCCTACTCCTTTCATTTTCAAATACTCGTTTTCATTAAAAAAAATTATATCCTTAATATTAATTTTCCTACCTATAAGCCTCTTTAATTTTTCAATATTTTTTTCTTCAATATCATTAAGCGGTAAATAGTTCATGCTTATAGAATCAAAATTAAATTCATTTAAATATTTTGATAGAGACTGATGATTTTTTCCATATTTGAACGGTGCTTTATCTTTTCTATAAATATTTTTTAATTCTTGCCAAAGATTAAGGTATTTTTCGCCAACGCCTTGGATATTATCGAGCTCACTAAATTTTAGGTCTAAAATATCAGATAGTTTTTTCACACTTTTTATACCACTATTTCTGATTCTTAAGATAAGCTTATCAAATTCACTATTAAAAAATACATCATCTAAATTTGTATCTGGGTGTGGAAGACTTAAACTGAAATTATTATTTTTTTCTTTTTGTGACCTAGTCAAACTTTTTACGGGAGATATCTTATCATCAAAACATATAGATTTTAAAATTTCTGTGAAACAATTTATTTCTCGGAGCATTAAGTATTTTTCTGAATTTAGCTCTTCAGTTATTTCAAATAAGTTATTATACTCTCTATCTTTTGACAAAAATCCTTTACCACGCATTTCATATATTAGTTTTTGAAGATACTTTTGAAGATCAGTCATAAACGTTCTCATATGGTTTAATTTACTGTTGGATATCTTTTAATTCCTTCAAAAAAACTGAAAGAGAAATAAAAACAGTCTTGATTTGAGATTGTTGTGCTTCAGATAATTTTTTTAGATCTCCTCGCTTAGAGATACTCTTTTTATACTGTTGAAGCAGTTTTTCTTTAAGTAGATCAGTATCAGATTTTATTTTAGTTTCTTTTTTTGCAATAGGTTTCACTATTTTCGGTGCTATTTCAGGGAGATTAGGCATTAATTTCAAAATTTCTCCCTCAGTAAATTCAGGCAAATTCTTGTTTGCTAAATTTAGATAAATCGCTCTCCGACTGGGTTTTTCACCATAACTCTTTGTATAATTAATCACAAAATCACTTATACGTCTCTTCATACCGTCTATATTAAAATCATTAATAAATGCTGCAACTATATAACCAT
>JBNJGP010000183.1:0-3508 GCA_051747805.1 Candidatus Muiribacteriota bacterium | reverse complement strand
AAAAAAATAATAATGAGTGTTTATATTTTTAAAGTACTGATTCTATTACAGTTTAGAGTTGAAAGTAATAAGATTTGATTGAAAATATGTGGAGGGTAGAAGAATGGAAAAAATACGAAATTAACTCATTCATCTGACTCAAAATTTTTTTTTAAAATTTTTACTTTATAAAATATCATAAAATAATCGATTTTTATTTTTTAAAAGAAACAGAAAATTTTAATAGATAACAAAAATAGAATTTTTATAAATATACCAAAAGAAAGTTTAAAAATTATACTTATGACAAGAACTATTTAATTATAAGTATATTAAAAATAAAAATTGAGCTTTTAATAACTTCTTTTAAAAAAGTATTGACAAATTTTTTTATTAAAATTATCTAAAATTTAGGCTATCGGTGTTAGCCTGCCACCCGCAATAGCAAAGCTTAAAAAAGCAACATCAGTATAAACATAAAATTTCTCAATTAGCAGTAACTTCAGCGGGTGGAGGTTGTCTAAAAATGCTAAAGGAGATTTTTTATGAGTATTAAATTCATACCTATGTATACCCAGTGTGGTAGAAGTGTAAATACCTTAAAAGGTTATGCAAAAAAGCTTAAAAAAACCAACCCAAATCTCTCACATATTGCGGCTCTGAATACAATAGCTAGAAAATATGGTTATTCAGATTGGAATGAAATAATTAATAGAAAAAATATATTTCGCGATTATTTTTTCGCTATTTTGTATCAAGACAAAGGTTTTGAGCCTGTAAAAAATTGTTATATTAAATATATTAAAGATAATAATAAATTAGATAGTTCTGATTCTTTTAGAGAATTTATAGTGCATCAATTTTCTGTAATTGAAAAGGTTAGTTTAATCGATCCGGAAACTGCAAAAAAAAATGTTGAAAATAACGACTATTTACCTGATTTAAATGATCTTTTAATGAACTATGGCCATGAGAGTTTGTTGCCTCAAAATTTAACCGATTATCTTTTAAATATATTGATTGACGAGTATTACGTTAGTGAGAAAATCTCTGGCTTTTTGTTTGTTATCCTTGCGATATTGTCTTATGAACAGAACACTTACGAAATTATACTTTCAATAGAAGATCTGTATGAGCATATGGAACTTTATTATATTGCCTTGGAAATGGAGTATATTAATAGAAGAAAAGTAATTGTTTTCGAGCGACCCACAATTGATAATCTGTTTGACCCTAACCGATCAATAAGTTTTGAATTTATGCCTGAAGAAAAACCAGAATAGAATAATTATACAAAATTTAATTCAATTGTATTGCTAAAAGTTGTTTATTCAAAGAAAAAAATAACCAGAATTGATTTTTATAAACTTTTAAATAAATTTTAATGAAGAATTACACTTTTTTGTTTGAAAATATAAAATCCTGATAGGTTCTAAGGAGACCATATATGAATTTTAGTTATATAATTGCTTATTGCTTAAAACTGTGTGCCTTGCATATGTGACAAATTTGGGAGTCGTTCAATGTAGTTAAAAAAATGGACAATTTGATTCATTATTTTTCTAGATCTGGAACGACTAATTAATAAGTTTGTTTTTAATTATATTATGCAAGTACTTTACATTTATGGAGCGCTTTTTATATGAGGAATAACAATACAGAAAAAATAAAACATTTGAATGAGAGGCAGGTTGAAGAATTATATTCTAGGTATATTTCTGGAGAAAAAAATAAAAATCTTATTGCTGAGTATAAAATAGATATTTCACCAAATTCTTTAATAAAAGTTTTTCCAGCGTTTAAACATGAAGATTGTATATGTCCGTATTGTGAAGAACCTATGTTTAGTGATCGAAAATCTAAGACAGAATTGATTAGCTACGGATTTAGTTATAAAGAGTGCTATAGTTGTGAACATATAGTTTATGATGATAATAATTTTTACCAAAAGACTTGTAACTGTTTAAATTGCAAAAAAATAAGAAAAATAGAGGAATTTAATAAGCTTAATGTAAAAAGGGGCTGTGTATATGAGAGATATAACCCTGACAAAATAAGTCCACAACTTAGTAGTATGTTGAGCTGTAAAGAAAAGATCTACCTTTTGTGTTTATTGAAAAATGGTGCTGACGAAGGGTTTAATTATATAAATTCTTTAGATTTTATTAATGCAATAGCACCACTTGCACCTACGCCAGAAATGTCTAAAAATATAATTGAATATCTCTATGAAACAAAGAAAATAATAGTCGAACCCTTCGAAAATGAATTATCAGTTTTTGATGATATTAGCTATAAATTTATTGATATTGAGACTGTAAAATGGTTATCCAATATTAAGTTTGATGATGATAAGATTTACGATAATTGCAAGCTCTTTAACTTTTTGTATGAAGATTTGCAAAGTTTAAAAC
Organism: Candidatus Muiribacteriota bacterium; assembly: GCA_051747805.1. Taxonomy (GTDB): domain Bacteria; phylum Muiribacteriota; class Muiribacteriia; order Muiribacteriales; family Muiribacteriaceae; genus JBNJGP01. Next base: position 1,115 of record JBNJGP010000183.1, on the reverse strand, counting down.
ATGAAGATGAGGAGGAAATTTACAACCTTATATATGAAATCTCCATTGCAGAAGTAATCCAATATGTTGAGGTAAAAACTGACGAATTAAACCTGCCTTTTTCAGCTCAAAAAAAAACAAGAGAGGTTGTTTTAAAACTTTTAAATGATTTTTCTGTATCTCAAATATATTATTTTGTTAAAAAATCAGTTGAAGATGCCCATATTTTTTATTCTAAGGGAAAATCCAATGGGAAAAAACATGCTTCAAATATTATACCCGGGAAAATTTTAGATTTGGGAGAAAGAGCGCTTTCTGAAAACTGGGAATTTAAATATAAATATCGAAGAGATTCAAGAGCTCCCAGAAGTTTTTTGAGCCGTCTTTTGTTTGATTTTGTTTTACATGGGGATGATGATGGTTTTAAAAAAGCTCCGGGTAAATATTGGAAAAATGAAATATACCCGCTCTATTTCAAAGAACCTTCTTCTGGCGAAGATTTATGCTGCCAAGAATGTAGCTCTTCAAATGTAAAAGTTAGTATGGCAAAAGAAAGCCTCACTGTTGAATGCTTAAAATGTGGGTTTTTAGCTTTTTATGACAAGAGTTTTCTTTTTTAAGTTTAATATCAATTTTAATCCCTAAAAAAGTAGAGGATATAATAAAGTATTATAATAATGATTGATTTAAGCTAATAGAAGGAGAGTATAGGAGTATAATGCCTGAATTGTTTATATAAAGAAGCACATAGCATGTTTATAATTTCGTTTTGTTTTAATTAAAACAAAGTCAAGTTTTTTTAAAATGATAATTCTATAAAAAGGGTTTGAATTTAATCTTTTAGCATTGGAAAAATAAAAAAGTTTTGGTTTGTATTTATTAAAAATAACTTTAGCAAATATAGAACTTTCATCGGCGTAAAAGAAGTTAAAAGTTTAAAAATAGAATTCTGTAGACAAAAAGAAGCTTTTCAAAAACAGCGGCTACATTTTTTCAGTATAAAAAGTGGATTATTTGATTTTAACAGATCAATTGTAAAAAATATAAACAACAAAACTAAAAACTTTATTTCAGGAAGCTGTATAATGTTGTAAAACTTTTTTAGAATCAGAAATGATCTCATCAACCATTTTTTC
>JBNJGP010000182.1:0-3543 GCA_051747805.1 Candidatus Muiribacteriota bacterium | reverse complement strand
GAATAAAATCTGCTAGCTTTGTTAACATCATCATAAAGATGTATTCCACAATTTAGAGATATATTTTCATTTATACCTTTTAATCTATCAAAATATCTATGCTCACTTTGGCCTATATAAAAGTATTTACCATCATAAGCTATACCACGAATAAAACCAGCTAAGTGTACTAAAATTTTGTTATTGGTCTTATATACATTCCCATTCATACTATCTGCGACAACTATTTCCCCATTTATAAAATTGATTGAGTGCGGCATCCACAAATTCTGTATCGGATAACCAGAAATTTTCTTTTTTACTAAATCTAACTTTGCAACTCCTCCGTCATAACAACCTTCTCGCCATAAGCCAGTAAATGAAAACATTGAAATATATAAATCTCCTTTATAAAAAAAAAGATCATTTACATGATGCCTATCTGCTTCTCCTTCAATATTTTTTTTGCTAATAAAAATTTCATCTAAATGTTCACCATCTTCTGCAGCAATAATCGATATTGAATCTCTGCCAGTATTTGCTACAAATAACAAATTATTCACTTCATCATAGCTTAATCCATGCATCATAGAGCCTGGCAAACCGTCATAAGTTTTCAGATAATTTAATTGCTTGTCAAAAACTTTGACTCCGTGAAATTCATCCAAAATATAGTATTTTGTTTCAGTTTTAACAATTTCATGAAATTTTCCACTTATATGCTTTATCAGCTCACTAGTTCTAGTATTAAACGAGTACAAACCGCCACCAGAGCAATTCTTGTCGGGTTCTGGGATATTAGAACAAGTAAATAGTAATGTTTGGTCATTTTCTTTTATATCTACCTGTATTTTCTGATTAAACAAAACAGGTGAACAAAAAAAGTGAACAGCTTTAGAATAGCCCATTTGTGTTAATTGATCGACTACAGTTTCAAATGAACCAGTAGTAATTAGAATTATGATATTTTGATTTAATTTATTGGTTATATGGTCCGGCGGGACAATATCTACATCAGATAATTTTGTATTCTGCATTATTTCACTGTTGTCTAAAATAAAAAGCGGTTTTTTGTTTATTTTTCTTATTGTTTTCTCTGCCCACTCACCAGAACCAAAAAAGATAACATCATTATCGACCAGAAGCCTATCTAAATCCTCCCAAGTTAACCACATTGTATTCATTTGTAGCTCCACCCTTTTCATTATCCCTGTTGACCTAAAAAAATATTCATTAGGCTGGAAATATCTACTCAATATTTCCAATAAACTTTTTCAATTTCCATTCCCCGTTTATTTTTTTTTCAAACAATTCAGTATTATAAAATTTATTAACAATTTCCCAAAACTCTCTTGCAGTATAACCTGTAAATTCAAGAAAATCTTCAACTGCTTTTGGATCTAATTTATGATCATGCTCCTTAACAAGTTTAATAGCTTCTTCACGATCAATAATTCCGTACCTAATAAATTTTGATGCATAATCTGTTGCACTTGCATGACCAAATTTTGGGTATTTCATCCAAGGATGGATTAAATATGCTCTACTATCTACTTGATCAAAATTCTCAATGTGGTGTGTTCTGTTCCATTCATGTGTCAAATCTTTAAATCCATTCTCTTTTGAAAACAAATAATTTTTATAACTATTCCATTGAACAAAATAACTTAAATATATTGGATCTAATTTTTCATTTATTAACTCCACATCAGGAGCACTGCACAGATATAAATCTTTTTCGCTTAAAGCCTCATTTAAAAGTTCATCCCTATCGATATTCTCAGCGACACCATTATTTACTTGTTCTTTTGCACTGTAAGTTTCTACTCTTTGAGACCCCCCATATTCATAACTAATATTTTCTCCATATACCAACAAAGGAGTGTTAAATTTTAAGGCCATGTGCAATGGATATGTATATATCAACCGGTCTATATACCAGGTCGGCTTCCCATATTTTTCAAATGTTTTCCTCATAATTATTTTTTGGGCTTTACGATTCGGTTTAAAGCTGATTATGTCGCATCCAAATCTTTCGGAAATATTTTTTATATTATGCGCTCCTGCTTCAGTCATAGGGAAATTATCTTCTACACTTACCAAAAGAGGATTCATCCCCATAACTTCTTTCATGATATAAGTTTGATAGTGGCTATCTTTGCCGCCACTTACCGCTATCATACAATCATAGCCAGAGCCGTTCATGCCTCTATATTTATCACACAATCTCTTTAACTCTTCAAACCTGACATTCCAATCAATATTTTTTTTTTGTTCTTCGGCTCTGCAAGCTTGACAAACTCCTTCATTATCAAAATAAATCCCTGGTCTTGTATCCGGCATTACGCATTTTATACAATATTTCATCAGTTGCATCCTTTTTAATTGTTCTAAGCGTTAACAGTTTGAGTTAACTTTTATGTCAAAATCAATATATTAAATAATTTTATCTATGACGGCCTAATGAAGTACCTTAGTTCGCCGAACTTAACTGTTTACAATTTTTTCGAAAAAGGGCTACCTGAATTACAGATTCATCTATTATATCAACTACTTTTTTAATTGAATCCTCAGGATTTACAGCTACTTTTTTCCAGTCGGCCATGAGCATTTCCTAGTAAAATAAAGTCCAACTTACAAAAACGAATCGACAGGCAGGGCAAAAGACTTAAGTTAAAATAGTATTGATAATAAAGCAGGAAAAAACAAGATAAGTGTTTCGTTAAAAACCATCATAAAATCCTTTTTTTATCAAACTCTTATCTGAAAAGTCAGTTCTTTTTATCACTTCAGCTATTTTTTCAGCAGAGTTACCTTCTCCGTAAGGATTTTTCATCTTTTCAATTTCTTTTTTAAAATCAAAAGATAAAGCTTTTGCTATTGCTTTTTCAATATCTTCTTTGCAACACTTAACATCAATTATATTTTCAGCCTTAAACCTGCCATCCTGACGCTCTCCGATATTTACAACAGGAGTTTTAAAATACGGGCTTTCAATTATTCCACTTGAAGAATTACCAATTATCAAGCAGGAATATTTCATTGCAGCAAGATATGCTCTTTGTCCTAAATTCTTTACTAAAATCAGCTTTTCAGGGTATTTCGTTGAAAAATCATTCATAGCTCTAAATATCTGACTGTTACCTGCATCAGAGTTTGGCATAGTTGCAATAACAAAAAAATCCTGTTTTGCAATTGCCTCAAGTATTTCATTAATCTGCCTGGTTGAACTGTTATAATCATCAAGAGTTACAGGATGATATGTAAGTAAAGCTGTCTTTTTACTGAAACCTGCACCTGTAATACTGCTTAACTCTTTAAGCCCGGGTAACTTTGTATTTTTTATATTATCAATACCTATTGCACCAACATTAAAAACTTTATCAGGGAATTCGCCCATCCGAATTATTCTTTTTTTGTAAATCTCCAAAGATGTAAAATGAAGGGAAGCCATTTTTGCTACAGAGTGTCTTATACAATCATCTATTGCACCTTTTGTAACTTCACCCCCATGTATATGAGCAACAGGAATTTTATGAATAACTGCAGGAATTGCTGCACAAA
>JBNJGP010000181.1:0-3627 GCA_051747805.1 Candidatus Muiribacteriota bacterium | reverse complement strand
GTCGCCAAAAATAGCTGATAACGGCTATCTTTTAGTGCATGATATTTTTGATTCTCAAGCAGAAGGAGGGCAGGCTCCCAGGTTTGTATTTGAAAAAGCTTTTGCTTCCGGACAATTTGAACTGGTTGAAAAAATAAAAACTCTTGGAGTCTTAAAAAAAGTTACATCAGGATGTATAACTGACAGAGTAAAAAAAGATTATCTCAAGTTTGAGCAAAGTTAAACGATTTTAAGATTTACTCTGTAGCGCTGAATTGTTTTAATCTACATGAAATAATTCAGCGCACTAATCCGGTAAAATATTTTAAAATTTAGAAAGGTTTTAATAGTTTTTAGAAGTCGTACCTTAAAATAAGATTTAAAGCTTCCTGTGATTCTTCGTCAAAATCTTTATCATCATTTTGCAGATCTTTTTTTATGCTGAAATCTTCAGTTTCATTCATCCATTTTTCCCAGCTGTATAAAAGTCCGGCACTGAAAGAATCTGTGAGCTGTTTTCTTAACCCTATTGAAAGCGCCATTGCGTTTCCTTCATACCGGTATGAATTATTTTCGTGTGCTTCTCTGCTGTCCTGATTGTTAATTTCAAGAGCTGTCTGATGAAAAGATAGGTTTGAGTCAATATAAACACTTTTGTTAAGTGCATAAGACAAGTCCATACCTACAAATATAGAGTTTGTTTTTGAAGAAGATCCGGCAGTTCCGATTTTTGACTGAGATACAGTGCTGGTATTATTTTTGTGAGAAGTTGTCTCCTGTGTTTCTGAGGCAGTTTTATCTTCTCCGGGTAATATTTTTTTTTCAAGCGTTTTTGTGATTCTGAATTTGGGTATCAGCTCAATATTTTTATCATAAAAATTAAAATCGAATTTATATCTGAGACCTGTATCATAGCTGGCGTAGGGGTTTTCTTTGTATAAATCACTGTTTTTAATATTGTCAAAATCTTTTAGAAAATCTTTTTTAAAGCTGTTCCTTGTTAAGGGTTCACCGATTTTAGCATCTGTTGAATCTTTATATTCTTTAAATAATGACAGGCTGTCATCTGCAAAACCGACTCTGCAGAAAAAAACAGTTATAATTGTAAAGAAGATGACGGTAATTTTGTTCATTGTAAATACCTATATTTTAAACTTTATATTTAATATATTGTATTAAATTATAATAATATTTACAATAAAAATCTTAGATAGAAGGCGAATAAAAAATGCCTTTTTTGCCCGTTTCAAAGCCAGGCTTAAAATTTAATCTCAAATTATTACGGTATTTCCGCGGTTAAATTTTTAAGCTTCACTAAACGAGCAAAAATTCTGGTTTTTGGCCAAATACTAATTAAAATTAATAGCTTTTGTACAAAAAATCTGATTTTAGTTAAATTATTTAATATTAAGACTGTTTATAAGCTCATGAACAGCATCTGCAGATTTTTTAAGATCTTTTTTCTCATCTTCCATTAGTTTTATTTCAATTATTTCTTCTATTCCATTTTTACCAAGCTTTACAGGCACTCCCATAAAAATGCCGTTTATTTGGTATTCGTTTTCAAGGTATGCTGCACAAGGCATTATTTTTTTCTTGTCAAAAAGTATGGCTTTTGCCATTTCAACAGCAGATGAAGCAGGAGCATAATATGCACTTCCGGTTTTTAAAAGACTTACAATCTCTGCTCCGCCGGTTCTTGTTCTTTCAACTATTTCATCAAGTCTTTTCTTCTCTATAAGTTCAGTTACAGGAATACCAGCAACAGTTGTAAACCTTGGCAGCGGAACCATAGTATCACCGTGTCCGCCCAGAACAAAGGCCTCAATATTTTCTACGGAAACGTTAAGCTCCTTAGAAATAAATGTTTTAAATCTTGCAGAATCGAGAACTCCGGCCATTCCCATTACTTTGTTTTTACTGAATCCGCTTGCTTTTAAAGCGATCTGACACATAGCATCGAGTGGGTTGCTCACAATAATTAATGAAGCTTCAGGAGAATAAGCACATACTTTTTCAGTTACATCTTTCATTATTGCTGAGTTTGTTTCAATCAGTTCATCTCTGCTCATTCCAGGTTTTCTGGGAATACCTGCTGTTATAATAACTACATCAGAATTTTTTGTAAAAGAATAATCTGAAGTACCGATAAGTTTTGAATCATGACTTTCAACAGGGGCTGCCTGGCTAAGATCAAGAGCTTTACCTTTTGGCATATCATTATCAACATCAACAAGGACAACATCGCATAATTGTTTTTCAGCCAATCTCTGGGCTGCTGTTGCCCCAACATTTCCTGCACCTATAACTGTAACTTTACTATTCATTTTTACCTCTTAAAATTATATTGTAATAAAAATTAAAATTTACGTTTTTTAATAATTTAGCATAGTGTTAGAAAATTAACTGCCTATGTTATTAATATAAACTGGCATACAATTGCAAGGTTTGGTATTGTTTTAATCAAGAAAATATATTAGTCATATTATTATTTAAATACTGATGCAGGAATTAAGAATATGGGACTGAAAGAAAAAATACATTCAGTTAATAAAGAAGCTTCTTTGTACAGATCCCAGGGTATGTATGAAGAGGCTCTTGAAAAATATAAAGAACTTTTCAAGCTGGTTACCGGTTATGAGGGGATTAAGAATAAGTCTGCCCTTGAAAAGCAAATAAAATCAAAAATTGCAGAAATAAAAAAGCGCCTGAATTATTATGAAAATGAAGACACAAAAAATGATATTTCTGAAGATAAAAAAGAGATAATAAAAAAACTTTTTTCAGAAAAAAAAGAAGACCCTGAATATAAAAAATTTGAAGAAGCTTTAACTCTGGCAAGATTTGGTCAGTTTGAAGATGCAGTAAAGGATCTGACTCCTTTTTTAAAAAATAAAACTTTTAGATATGAAGCTGCAAGTAATATTGTTCAGTGCTATCGTAATATGGACAAAGAAACTCATGCAAAAAAAATTATAAGCAAGTGGCTAAATGACGGTATTGTTTCTAAAAAGGAAGCTTCAGTTCTTTCCGGCCGCGATGAGCAAGTAAGTACTTTACCCCAGGAGAAAGTATATCCTGAAGACATGGCGGCGCTTAATGAATCTTCAGACAAATCAGGTTTTGATAATGATTCTCCTGAAATAATGGAGATTGAATCTGTGGGGATAAAGCTTACCGGTAATGAAAATATTAATTCAGATCCTGTAGAGCTTGATGTAAGTTTTCAGACGGGGAATCACTTAAGTCTTATAATATCCAGCAGAGAGAAAAATATTATAGATAATCTCGATGTTGGACTGAAGCTTAATGATATGTGCTTTTATTCACCTATTGCTGTTTTTAAAAGTTCTGGTATTGTTCTTTCAAAACACCAAATAGAAAGCGGACCTAAAAAAGGTGACTGGTGTTTGGATATAGAAATTAAAAATCCTACTTAAAGGGAATTAATAAATGGCTGTATTTAATATTCAGACCCGGGAAATAGAATGTAAAATTGTTTTTTACGGCCCGGGGCGTGGTGGAAAAACAACCAATGTTGAATATATACATAAAACATTTAAAAAAAATGTTACAGGAGACCTTGTATCAATAGATACACAGGGAGACAGGACACTTTTTTTCGATTTTTTACCAATAGGTTTGGGC
>JBNJGP010000180.1:0-3662 GCA_051747805.1 Candidatus Muiribacteriota bacterium | reverse complement strand
ATCTTACATCTGAAACAATTGTATTTATTTTAGAAATATTTCCCAAAAGATCCAGATTAGCACAAGAAAGATTCTTGTCATTATCACTGAAATAATCAGGATATTCTCTTGTTAAATATCCCCAGACATGCCTTTCTCCATCATCCCATTTTTCTTTTTCCTCAAACTGAGATTTTAATGTCTGGCAAATACCCGAAGAATGGACAACATTATCTTTGCCCCCTTCTATCAAATCATCAAATGCGTCACCAACTTCAGGACTACTTTGTTTAAGCTTTTTCAAAGTAGAAACAAGATGAGTTCCAAGTGAGCTTCTTATTCCTTCAAGAACTTTGGGAAGCACTCCATTGTATTTTTCCTTTTCACTCCCCATAAGCTGAGTATCAACCTGGCTTGCAACAACATACACATCACTTACACCTTCTTTTTTTGTAATTCTGTCCATAAGATCTGTATCTTCATTACTTATAAACTGCCCTGAAGGACTTACTACAAAAGTGACATCGCAATATTTAAGAAGCTCTCTTGTTCTGTCTTCCCTTGATTGAACAGGATCATTTATTCCCGGGGTATCTATAATTCTTATATCTTCTAAGTTTTCTTGGGGAAGCTTTATATCTACGCTTTTTGTAAAAGGCATATATTTTCCGTCTGAACCGACATATTCCATAAGAGAAGCACTTAAATCAGAAATATTTTCGGCCTTAATCTGTTTGAGATCACCAACAGAATCTATATCTACTCCTGAGTTTTTTATCTTCTCATACTGATCATATGCCGAACTCAGTTCTGTTTCTTTGTTTATTTCTCTTAAAGCTTGTCTTAAAGCTTTCTTATTGAGCTCTTCTTCTTCCTGAGGAGAAAGCTTTGCAGAACTTTTAAGCAGCCCTTTTTCCTTTTTTTTCTTTCTTTCCTTAAGATTTTTAAAAGCAGCTTCCTTCAGTTTAGATAACCTGCTCAGGTATTTCCCATGAGCTTCCTTAATTTTAACAAAATCTTCTTTTGTAAAAAATTCAACTTCTGATGAAAGTTCATTACCGTAAGACAGCTGAGTAAGAGCAGCTGTCATTGGAGTAGCAGCCTTTGGAAGAATATTTTCACCATTAAAAAGCAAAGCATTTAAAAGAGATGATTTACCGGCTTTTACTCGTCCGACAATACCAATTTGAAGAAGTCTTTCCTGGTTTTCAATATCTTTAATTGCTTTCTCCATTGAATCTGGAGAATCTATTGAATATTCTCTCTTAAGATTATCTGTTTCGTATTCAACCAGATTTTGATATCTTGATAAAATATCTTCAACCTTGCGACCGGCACCTACTAAATCCATAAAAAACCCCCGTATTATTCTTAAAATAAAACTTTATTTGTTAACTCAGTAACTTTTAAGCTTAAATCTTCATAAATTTTAATTTCGCTATTGATATCATCAATTCTGGTCTCTTTTTCTTTTTCCATGGATTCAATTGCACTTTGTTTTTCACTTAGTTCGTTTTCAAATTCTTTTGCAATATTTTGAATCAATTCATCAACCTGTTCTTCAAAGATCTGAGGCAATTTCATACTGAGCTGCCTTTTAAAACTTGGAATTACCTCAGTTAAAATCGAAGACTTTATTTCCTGAAGCTGTTTTTTTTCTTGAGAGGATTTAAAAAATCCCAAAATAATGTCAGGAAGAAAAATAATTATAAGCTCTAAAACAGGATTTATTATTTGAGTTGTAACTGCAAGAATAGTTGAGATAGCTTTATAAATTGTCCCTGACTTTTCCTTGTTAAGTAAAGTATCTGATGAGTTATCAAGAAAAGTTTGAGTTCTTTCCATCATCATTTTTGTGCTTTCAGTAATTTTTGAAAGCCAGTCTTCATTTATTGAAAAAGAAGAAATAGTATAATTAAGGCTGTTTAAACTGAGTGAAAAATCATTTACAATGTTTTCACCAATACTACTCATTGAATATTTAACATTTTCAATCAAACTGTGCCTTACTATTTCAGTAATTGACTGAGAAAGAGCAGTTTCACCTCCTTTTAAAGCTGCTTGTGCCAGTTCATCTGAAGAATCGCTTAAATCTTTTCCTACAGCTGAAACTATTGAGGCTACATTTGTGTCAGAATATTTTTGCTTAGCTTGGTCAATCATTGAGTTACGTTTTTTTTCTAAATTTTCAAGACCCTTTTTTAATTCTTTTACAGCATCAAGGTTCTCACTTTTATTCTTTTTTAATACTGCAATGTTTGTATTTAAATTTTCTACAATATTTGAATAGTTTTCTTTGAGAGGAATTAAAAAAATATCTTTAAACAGTTCTTCTGGATCAATTCCATCCAAAATTTCATTTAGACTTTCACCGCTATTAAGACCTAATTTCAATACTTTTTTAGAAGTATCAAAAGTATCTTCTATCTGCTCTTCAATTTTTTCTATTACCTCGTCAATATCAGACTCAGCTCTTAAATTTGTCTTGCTCAAAAAAAATGTAAAATCGCGACCATATTCCTGTATATCTGAGAGCTGCCTGGTCATTGACCTTGTAATACTTCCGTCTTCAACGCTGGTGAGGACAATATAGTGTGAACCTTTGTCAATATACTCCATTATTGCCTGATTATGCAGATCAAGAGGTGAATCAAAACCTGGCATATCAACAAGAATTAAGGGTTCAATTTTTTTAATATTTTCATTGTTCAGATAAACTTTCAGGTACTTATAATTTTTTGCTTTATTTACTACTTCTTGAATATTTGCAAAAGGATACTCTTCTATTTCAGAGTTGCCTTTTACCGCATGTATAATATCTTCAGAACTGTATCTTATTTCAGTTGCCAGAGAGGTTTCAGGTGTAATATCAACAGGCAGATACTCTTTACCTAAAAAAGAATTAATTAGAGAACTTTTACCTGAACTGAAAGCTCCTACTACAGGGATTAAAAGCTCTGCTTCTTTTATAGCTTTCTCCATAAATTTATTGATTAATTTTTCTTTAATTTTTCCCGAAATACTTGAAGATTCAATTTCCTTATTAACATCTTTTATATAATCCAAAAATTCCGACTGTGTTTTAAGCAATTTTTCTCATCCTTTTTTCAAATTGACAATATTGTACTAATTTGCTGATTCTTTCCATTTTTTATATTTAATTAAATCCTCACTTGAAAAGTCAATTGCAAGCTTTAATACAAGAGCATCATCAAGATATCCGGCAATTGGAATGAAATCAGGAATAACATCTATTGGAGAAGCAAAATAAATTATTGCTCCTGCTGCTGCGGCTATAGTTTTCCAAGGAGTTTCTCTGTATTTTCGGCTGACATAATCACCTACCAAACCAATAAGTAGCTTTATATCTTCCCAGATATCAATCAATGCAGAAGGCTTGTCTTTTTCTAAATCTTCTACTTTTTTGTTCCCTTTTTTGGCAGCATATTCAACATCAGTTTCATCTACATTGTTTATGTCATCCATGAACTGTTTTTTTGCTTTTTCTTCCTGTTCTTTAGTTATTCCAAAATTTTATCCCTCCCTATCTCAGATTTTAAAAAAATCTTTATTGCTTAAGGTTAATTCAAAAATCTATTAAAAATTCCTCACCTGCTTCATTCTGTCAACTATAAAACCTAAATACCAAAATTAAATTCAACAAAATGTGTAATATATATTTT
>JBNJGP010000179.1:0-3674 GCA_051747805.1 Candidatus Muiribacteriota bacterium | reverse complement strand
TGCTTAATATCATTTAACTCTTTGCTTCGTGATCTCGTTTCAATTCGCACATTTATAAAATTTTTTTGTTTGAATAATCCCATTTTTTACCCTTTAAATATTTTCCATATAATTATGTAAATATTTAAAAAAATGAGATTTAAAATTGATTTTAGCGAATTAACTTACTACATGCACACTATCGTGTGTCATGTTTACGTAAGCAAAGGGTGCAAGCCCCCTTTTGAAACCCCTCACAAGGCGAGACAAGCTCGCCCATAGCTTAATAGGTGGAGGAGGGAGGAGGTCTCATCTCAATACGAAGTATAATGGATACTTCTTTCAAATTGCTATGATACGAAATAATAGTCTTGTTTATTATAAATAATTTTGCCTGTACAATTATTTATTATTTGTATATTTGTTATCTTAATTTTTTTATCAATCTCATTATATAACTCATCGATCAAAAATTGTAATTTATTATTTAACTCTTTATTTTCGTTTTTTAATAGATAATATTCATTTATCATTTTTCTAATTTCATCGTAATAGTCATATTCTAAATCTATATTTTTTACTTTGTTTTGCAACTCGCCTAAGTGATAGAAAATGAACATATTTGTTAGACTATTTTTGAAATTGTCTAATAAATCTTGTAGTTGTAATATATCTTTATTCGCATCGCTCACATATTCGTTTTGCTCTCTATAAATTTTTACTATATATTTGGCATTTTCATTTTTCAATTTCTCTTTTGTATCAACACTATTATCTAATGATTTTGTATATTGATAGATATTGATATTTTTATATAGATAAGATTGAAGATTTTGAGATTGTTTTATTGACTTTGGTATATAGTTTGAGATTGATTTTACAACATACAAAGGAACGTTTGTATTGCTTGTAGTTATCATTCTTATCTTATTATATTTTTTCCAACCATCAACATAATAACCCCCTTCATTCACGTTCTTTTGAATATATTTAGCTATGTATCCTGTTCCTTTTTTTGCGTCTTTTAAAACTTCTATTTCACTCCTACCTATCGCATTATTTTCGTTTTCTTTTGTGTTATGATTTAATAATATTTTTCCTTTTTTCGTGATTTTATAATCGTTCGTATTTGTTTGTATTTTGTTTTGTATTGTTTTTATTACTTTTTGCTTATCATCACTTGAAATATACAAAATCATGTGCACGTGTGGAGTGTGGTCTTTATGAGGCTCTACAACTCTCACAAATTTGGGTTTTATTCCATATTTTGCAAGTTGTTGCCTTATTTGTCTGATCTTATCTTGTAGCTCTTTATAGCCTTTTTCAATGGTGTTATTTTTCTCAAATTTTGGATTATATATATATTTATTATCATTAATTTTTGTGTATTTGTGATATTGTGAGTTTAGTGTTAAAGTAATGAATAAGGCTAAATCTAATCCCATTTCTTGGGCTTGTTCTTGGATTAAAATAGATTTTTGAATTAGATTTACATAGTCTTTATGTTGTGAATTTTTAACACTATAATCTAATTTATAGTTTTCCCCTGTACGCGAATTAACTATCAAGCATTTAGATAAATAGTCTTTTTGTCTTTTTTCTTTCGATTTTGAAAAGTGAATGTATGACTTTTGACTATTTTTAATTTTTTTTATATAATTATACATAGCTTAGTTAGTTCCAAGAAGTAGAGTTGGCGCTCTATGACCTTCTTGGAATTTTCCTTTCTTCGAGATTTATTTTAAATTATTATATCAATTATATAACAATTTGAAATAAATTAAATTAATTTATTTCCTATCAACTTACTATCAAGCTTGATATTTTTCTCTTTCGCATCTCTTTCAATCTTTTCAAGTATAGCATCAAGATAATATCTTGATTTATTTTTTACGTTTACTTGTTTTAAAAGTTTTGTTAATTCGTTTTGTTCGTTCGTGCTAACTCTAAAGCTTTGAAGTCTTACTTTTAATTCGTTTGTATCTTTCATATTTTTAATCCTTTGATATATTGATTTTCGTATATTTTTTTGCTTTGCTTGTTTATGATTTTTTCGTGTAATCGTTGAGCCTGATCATATTTTTTTCTATTTTCAATGCGACAATCTAAACTCATGTATCGCATAACTATTTGTAGTCTATTCATACAAATCCTTTTTTTTTATTCATATACTAATTATATATAAAAATAATTTTTTTTGTAATAGAATTACAATTTTAGCATAAATTTGCTTAATTTAAAAAAGATAAGAAAGATTAAATTTCACAAACCCCTAAAAATAGGGATTTCTTTGGGAGACACTTTTTACTAAATAGACAAGAGTGGCGGGTTTGAAAGTTGTTATTTCTCAATATTTTTTTATGAATTTAGAATATAAAGCTTATCAGTAGTGCTCATTTTTGACAAAAATGACCTTTTTATAATACATAAGCAAGCTTATGCATTTTCATAAAGAAGAAAAAAAACAGGGAAATAATTATCTTGTTATTGAGTGATTTTGAGATTTGTCTTTTTGTAGTTTATTTTCGCACATACTTTCTACTAATCTTTCATCTTCAAGATTTAAGTATGTTTTCGATTTTTCATAAAATTCTTTATAGAAATCATAATTTTTCATATTGTCTAATTGTTTTTCTTGTCTTTCGTAGCCTTGCAGCATGGCATCATGTTCAATTTTTAGACTATTATATTTTTCGCTTAAATTGTCGTTGTCTGCTTGCTTTAACTTAATCTTTTTTTCTTGATATATAACTTGTTTTCTCAATTCTCTCAATTCTTTTTGCATGTTTGAAATATTGTCATATTCTTCTAATTTTTCAAGCTTATCAAGATTTGATTCGCTTATATCTTGTCTTTGCATTTTGAGATTTTGTATATCGCTTTTGATGCTCTTTTTGATATCGTTTAACTCTTTTACTTTCTCTTTAATTTGCTTAGCTTTTGATATATTTTCTTTGTTTTGTTCTTTTGATACATTATAAAACTTCTTATTATATCTATCGACTTGTTTCGATAATTGCTTTTCGTGATATTCTTTCAATGAAACATGATCATTAGTCTTTTGAGTATTTTTATATAAACCTCTCTCTATTGTATTATCATATTGTTTCATTCTCTCATAACCTATGTCTTGCAATTTCGATAATTTATCTTTTGTACGATATTTATGTTTAATTGATTTTCCATCTTCATCATAATTTTTTAGATGAAAATGAACGTGTGGAGATTTTTCAGTATAGTGAAAACTTACATATAATATTTCCGTATTGTCTAAATACTTGGCTATATCTTGGGTCGCTTTTATTGCTTGTTTTTGAAAATTCTTTTTGTCTAATTTACCATTTTCTAATAATTTTTGTTGCTTTTCGCTGAACGTGATAACACCACTTATATAACTTGCATTCCTATCTTTTAAGTTTCTTTTGAAAGTCTTTTTATATCTCTCATTATGTTGCTCTCTATCGCTTTTAATTTTTTGTTCTAAATGTTTGTAAGCATCATTCTTATACCCTTTAAATTTATTATTTTGAGGTATATAAGTAATGTTTTGCTCATCTTTTCTCACATCGCTTAATGATTTATTATGCCTCAAATTATGCTTAATATCATTTAACTCTTTGCTTCGTGATCTCGTTTCAATTCGCACATTTATAAAATTTTTTTGTTTGAATAATCCCATTTTTTACCCTTTAAAT
>JBNJGP010000178.1:0-3700 GCA_051747805.1 Candidatus Muiribacteriota bacterium | reverse complement strand
TTTCTACTCATAATGACCTCCTACACTGTCTCTTTCAAATTCTAACATTTAGGAATAAAAACTTCTCTTGATTCGGTTGCTTTTTCTGGGGACATTATAGCATAATACGTGATCACTTTAAATTCATCGGTATTTTCTGGCGTTATTTTGATATGAATAGGGATATCATTATATGTTGAATTTGAATAATTTAACAATGAAACTTCAAAAAGACCAAGCCTAGATTTATCAATACCATCAATCTTTAGTTCAATATTAGAATTTGGAAATTTTGGTTTTGATAAAAAATTGGGATTGAATGACTGATGAACGTCCAATTTTTTAATTTCATTAGTTTTTGAATAATAATACTGTTGTATAAAAAAAGTGAGCACGACACTTATCAATGCCACTATTGTGTTTTTAACGAAATCATTCATATAGTTTTATCCTTTAAAATTGATTTATAACGCTTGAGTTCAGTGACGCCATGCGTTCACTGCAATGTTTTGTTAAATAGTAGTTCATAACACTTCGTGCATAAAGCATAAAATGAATAATCATTTTTGTAAATTAGTTTTTCCATATTATAGTTTTGAGATGTCTTTTGTAGAATATAGTTATAGGTTTTATTTTTATACAGACTATTTCCATCTAATAAAAAACCTTCCGTATTATTTATTTTATTTCTACATATATCACATTTATAACCATTCAACTTCCTTAATTTTGAATAATCTTGCATCATTTTTTTAGACTTAAATTCTGATGATATTGGGAAAGCATCTTTAATATCAACTTTCATGATATTACGAATAGAGTCATTAATTAAATCTATATTCCTAGGATTTGCAAAATTGTAATTTGCTCTTTCTCCTTCTGTCAAAAGAAAAAACAACGGTGTAAATTTGTTATACAAACTTACAATTGATATCGGATTTAATCTTTCTGATTTATTCTTAAATAAAACTGCCCAATATTTATAAAAGTATTCATTATCATGAATATTATCATATGTTATATAATGTACATTTTCTTTATTTAAAATATCATGGTTTATTAGAAATGGGATTTTGAGCCCACTATGTTCCTCAAGTATTATTGGCACTGGCATCTTTGGTAAAAATTCTGTAGCATAATTTAGTGGTTTTAAATAACTACTTGGGTCATCTAAAAACAGTTTTGTCATTTTCTTGTTGTATTCAATAAAAAATTTATAAGCGGTTAATAACTCTTGTGACCATGGATTTTCAATATCGAAGTTATTTGATACTATTTTCTCTATTAAAGAGTAATGCTTTTGATTTAATTCTAAATTATCTTCTAATGATTTTCTTATTGAAATAAAACCATGTTCTTCAGCTAAAGATTCTGAGTATTCAAAAATATTATTTGCATTTATCTGATGATTACTATCAAGTAATGCACCCAGCAATATAGCAAATCTTTCAGATGGATTTTGTGCATTTATTTTATACCCGTTATTAAAATTTCCACAAAGGGATGAAAACAAAATTGTATTAAGAAGCTCATTATCCTGAATAACGTAACCTTCCTTTTTTGTGTATTGTGCAAGCAACAATTGTAATGTTTCTAGAGTATTAGTATAGTTTGGAATGTGTTCTTTTAAAAAAAGTTGGAATTCTATTGCATTTTCAAAACCAAAATAATGTTCTATTTGAGAGAATTGAGATAAAACAGCACTTGCTTCAAATATATCATTACCACTTATTTTGTAATTTTTACTCCTATCATCAGATTTATCCAATATAGGTATAGAATTTAAAAATTTAATAGAAGTATCTATTGAAGAGTTTTTAAATTTTGTAAAATTTTTGAAAGCATCTGAGAAATTATTTGGAGTCAACTTTTCCATGTAATGTATGGGGGTTAATAGAGTGTTGCTTTCTCTTGATAACTCAATCAGTAACGGAAATAAATATGCATACAAATAAAAGTATCTTCTAATCATATAATTTCCAACAGGGGACAAAACATAATCATGAAAATGTTTAGATTCGTGGACAATAGAAGAATAGTGTAATAGATTTTTATGTTTAGAATCACCTGAAAAGTTCGTTGTGAGAAAATCGATTGCTTTTTTTGATATTTGATTCGTTTGTATTTGGTCAAAAAATAATTTCATGTATTCAGTAGCTTGTTCTTCACTATCTATTTCTATGTCAGAAAAAAAACCATCTCCTATATTGATGGTTATAGCTAAATTATATGGATGAAATTTTGCAAAAGAATTTAAATAATTAAGCATTTTATGAAATAGTAATTACTGTTTTATTGGCAAATTCTTCAATTTGAATATCAGAAGTTTTATTGCTAATCTCTATTGACATTCCCGTATTTGTAGTAACACGGACAGTAGATTGCTGCTTTTCTTCAATGAGTGAGTTTCTAATCAGTTGCAAAAAGGCTATTGCACTACCAATCGTTGCAAATGTAGTAATCATTTCCCATAAACTAATAAGTTCATTTGGATTTGGAGCTTCTAAAATTAAATGTGATTTATCTGCTTCTTCAAAATTAATTATTGTTATATTAGTATCTTGAATGGCTTTTGCATTTACTTTATCTAGTATATTGTTTGTGACGGTTGTTAAGAATGTGCTGTTCATTTTTTTTCCTTTGAGTATATTTAACGTTTAAAATGAGCCAATAAATTGCCCACAGGGTAATTTATTGGCTCCACTGTTTTGTTAATCTATAATAATACACATTTATCGCCAATTGGTCTAATAGTTCCAAGTTTTTGATTTAAAATTAATATTTCTTCATTTAAATTTGGTACGTAAGAAAAACTATATTCCATTTTTCCAAATAAATGTTCGCATAATTTATAACCTGATTGAAATATATAATGTTCAGTCATTTCCAAAGATCCATTATCAGTAATTATATGAAAATTAGAACTTTTTTGTGAAATTGTTCCTATTGGCAATTCCATTTTAAATGTTTCGTCTGTAAAATCTATTTTATACTTTGCATTAGCATTATAAATAAAATTATATTGTAAATTTAAATGAGTAGAATTTTCTTTAATATTTTGAGCAGGCAAGTATTGAGTTAATAAAACACCACTAATTCTTGTGTACTTGTTTTTGTTAAATTCTTTTATAAGCCATTTTTTTGCAGTTTGCATATCAATAGTTGATGATAGTCCTATAATAATTAAATTGCATTCATCCATTTTGTTTAAATTATTAGAAGCTCTTTTAAATAAATTAATAAACCTTTTTTGTTCTCGTTCATCATATGGTATAACTAAGTTAAATTGATATGATATTTGATTACTGTGTATAGCAAAATTATTTTTATTACATTTGATTTCTTTTAGAATTGTAAAATAGCTGTTATGTGTTAAACTATTTTTTTGACTTAGCGTGTTTTTTATAATTTTCTTCGATTTATCTAAATTAAAATCTTGATAATTGTTAAAATGTAAATATAATGATAAACCATTTAATTTATTTTTTTTGAGTTCTTTAATATAAAATTTTTCTAAATCAATGAAGTCTTGTTTTAGCTTTTTTTCTTGTTCAGAAGTGGTAAGTTTCTTAATTGATGTATAAATAGTTTGTTTTTCTTTCATAACCTTTAAATCATAATATATAATGTCCCCAGAAAAAGCAACCGAATCAAGAGAAGTTTTTATTCCTAAATGTTAGAATTTGAAAGAGACAGTGTAGGAGGTCATTATGAGTAGAAA
>JBNJGP010000177.1:0-3741 GCA_051747805.1 Candidatus Muiribacteriota bacterium | reverse complement strand
ATCGGCCTCTATCGTCTCACCTCTCACCTCTCACTTCTCACGGCTCTCATCGGCTTCTATCGTCTCACCTCTCACCTCTCACTTCTCACGGCTCTTATTATCGTTTGACTTTTCGGTTTTTTTTCGGTAAAGTAAATAAAGTAAAGTGAAAATAGCTTTAAAGCAAGGTTTTAATTTTTTGGCACACATGTTGCATATGTAATATTGTTAAGTCAAAAAAGAAAAACGGAGGGTAAAATGATAAAAAAACACAATAAAGAGTCCTATTTTTCATCATGTTTAAATAATATTAATCCTGATGTTGCACTTAAAATGACCGACACTTTTGATTTTATTTTAGACGGCAGGGCTTACTTTATTAAAAAAATAAAAAAGCTGGTAAAGCTTTTTAATCAAAAAGGGAATTGTATGGACGAGGATGAGGTGCATAATATTTTAAACGAACTTTCATTTTTGTATAAAAATGAGAACAGACTGTCTCAAAATGAGAAAGATATTTTAACTTTGAATTTATTAAAATTTTTGCTCCATAAAGGACATCATCTTAAAGCATATGAGGTTCTAAGTATAATAAGAACTCCATTTTTTAAATTTCAGGCTTATACTCTTTATGGTATAAAATTATGGCAGAAGTGTGGAAAATCTTTTGGTGAAATTTATTTTGATAAAGCAAAAAAAATTATTTCAGAGGATGAAAACATACAAAAACAGCTTATTTCATCAAATCTATTTAAAGCTTAATAGATAAAAAAGGGGAGGAACTTTCTGGTGACGGGTAAATTTTTATTCGGGCATTATATAAGTTATAATTTTAAAAAAATTTATTAAAGATAAGTTTAATATAAAATGTATTTTAAACTGAACTAAATTTAAGGGGGATTCAATGAGTAAACAAGTCGAAAAAGAAAAGAGTAACAAAACCAAAACAGAAAAAAAAGATAATGGTAAAATGCAGGCTCTGCAGCTTGCAATAACCCAGATTCATAAAAATTTTGGAAAAGGTTCTATTATGAAACTCGGGGAACGTCCTTCAAGGGCTGATGTTGATGTTATTCCAACTGGTTCAATACTGTTAAATCACGCTCTTGGTGTAGGGGGGCTTCCACGCGGTCGTATTGTAGAGGTTTTTGGTCCCGAAGCATCTGGTAAAACAACTCTTGCAATGCATGCGGCTGCAGAAACTCAGAAAAAGGGCGGCGTTGCAGCTATTATTGATGCAGAACATGCTTTTGATCCAACTTATGCAACAAATCTTGGTATAAATATTGATGACCTTCTAATTGCTCAGCCAACCACGGGTGAAGAAGCTCTTCAAATAGCAGAAACTCTTTCAAGAAGTAATGCTGTTGACCTTATTGTGATTGATTCAGTTGCTGCTCTGGTTCCAGAGGCTGAAATTAAAGGAGAGATTGGTGATAATTTTGTCGGGCTTCAGGCAAGGTTAATGTCTCAGGCTTTAAGAAGATTAACAGGTGTTATTTCGCGTTCAAATTCAATAGTTATTTTTATTAATCAGATTCGTGAAAAAATCGGTGTAATGTTTGGTAATCCTGAAACTACTTCGGGTGGCCGGGCTCTTAAATTTTATTCTTCTGTCAGGATAGAAGTAAGACGTAAAACTTCTATTAAATCAGGTGATAGAATGGTTGGTAACAGGGTTAAGGCAAAGGTAGTTAAAAATAAAGTTGCACCTCCATTTGTAGCATGTGAGTTTGATATTCTTTATGGTATAGGTATTTGTAAGTATTCAGAGATGGTCGACCTTGCGGTTGATTACGATATTATTAATAAAGCTGGAGCCTGGTATTCTTATAATGATACTAAGCTTGGTCAGGGTAAAGAAAACACAATTACCCTTTTAAAAGAAAATCCGCCTCTTTTTGATGAAATACGCAATAAATTAATCGAAGCAATGAAAGAAAATTAAATTTTTTTGCAATTTAATCACCCATTAGGTTATTATTAGCTGATGGGTGATTTTATATTTAAGCGGGGGCAGTTTTATTAATGGTTAATATCTTCATTGTTCTTTCTTCGTTTGCCCTTTTTGTGGCAGTATTCATGGCCGCTTATGTTTACAGGCTGGACCCTAAAGGCCGTCTTAACAGAATTTTTGTTCTTTTTTCAGTAATTATAACAGTTTTTGTTTTTGGATACATTGTAAGTCATTTCCGTTTTGATAAAGAATGGGTTAGTTTTTGGTATAGAATTTCAAGTATTTCCTGGTGTTTTTATACTGTTTTTTTTGTTGTTTTCTGTCTTGAGCTTACTAATAAATTAAAAAAAACTTCGTATTTATTTTTAATTTTATTATTTATACCTTCTATATTTTTTTACATTTATTCAATGTTTGATCATTTATTAGTGCGGGATTTTTTTATTCACAATTATATGTGGTATACTGTACCTGCTGACGGTATATTGTCATCATTATTTTTTTTATATAATCTTATATATGTTTTTTATGGAAACCTATTATTAATCAAATGGGCCTCAAACAATATAAATTTAAAGAAAAAACAGGCATATATAATAGTTGTTTCTTCTTTAATTGCAATTGGCGGAAGTCTTTTATTCAGCAATATGACAAGGTTGAATTCTATTTTAAATTTACCTCCGCTTTCCCATGTTTTTATTGTTTTCTGGATGGCAGGTATAGGGTATGCAATTGTAAAGTACCGGTTTATGTATATTACACCATATAATGCTACTAATGAAATTTTTTCAAAAATTAATGATTTTGTTATTCTACTTAATAATCAGGATAGAATAGCCTCAATTAATCGTGCTACTTTAGAAAAACTTCATTTTTCTCTTGAACAGTTAAGAGGAGAGGATATTAACATAATAATTCCTTCTAAAATAAAAGAGCTTTTGACTAAAGCTAATACTACCAATAGTGTGATTTCTGATATAAAACTGGATTTTAAAACTAAAAAGGGTTTTTTAATACCAGTAAAAGGTTATATTGAAAATATTTGTGATGAAAATAACAATATTTTTGGTAAATTAATTATTGGATATGATATTTCTCAAAACCTGGAACTTCAAAAATCAAAAGACAGGGCATTAAAGCTTAATAAGGAAAAAAATATTTTTATAAGTACTGTTTCCCATGATTTAAAAACTCCTTTAACTGTTATAATGGGGATGACAGAGCTTCTTATTTCAAGAAATCCGGAGGGTAAAGATTTAATTTTACATAAAAAAATTCTAAAATCTTCCCGCAATCTTTTAAGTTTAATAAATAATCTTCTGGATATTTCAAAAATGGAAGAAAAAGAAATAATTCTTAAAGAAACACTTTTTAATATTTTTGAGGCTCTTCAAACTGTTTTTAAGGATTTTGATAGATGTGATGATGTCAATATTTCGGTAGAGGACGATGTTCCAGACGCGGTGGTAGGGGATATTAAAAGGTTTATGCAGATTTTTACGTGTTTTATTAATTCCGGGTTGAAGTTTAATAAAAAAGAAAATATGGATATTAATATTCATACTGTTAATCATACAGAAAAAAATCTTCTGGTTATTATTACTTTAATTGCAAAGGATCTTGAAATTACAAATAAAAAAAGTTTAAGCTATATTGTTGGGAAAGGTTTGCTTGAAATTATGAACGGTGATATTAATTTTGTAGAAAACAGTAATGAAAATCGTTTACTCATAAACCTTGAGCTGAAATCAGCAGAAATTTAGTATTTGAGTTTAGCAAAAATTAGAACTTTTAACCTGTAGACA
>JBNJGP010000176.1:0-3746 GCA_051747805.1 Candidatus Muiribacteriota bacterium | reverse complement strand
AAGCTTGTCAGGAAATGCTGCAAAAGAAAACGAACTGGAAAAATCCCTTCGGAGATGGTAAAGCAGGAGAAAGAATACTGAGGTTATGGATTGAGAATGAAAAAGAATAAAATCCTTGATTTATTCAACCAATATAAATATGTTCTTTATTTTCCTCTTGCAATTTTCCTCATTTTTATTTTCAAAGATATAAACAAAAGCATTGTTTTTTCGACACCCTATATACTTATTAATTCAATTATTTTTATTTTGGCATTTATTATTTTTTTAGTCATTGGTTCTATCAAATTATATCAAATATTTAAAAATCTGTTAAAAAATAGATACAACTTAAAAACCATATTATATACATCATTTGTTACATTATTCTCTTTGATATTCCTTATAAGCCAAAATAATCTAACAGGTAGATTTAACATACTTCATTTTATTATGGGTAATATTTTTGATTCAAAAGTACTTAATGCAACATTATTATGTCAGCCCAGAACATACGCACCCCTATTATTTTCAGTGTTTAGTCAGTTAGGAATTAAAATAACACCTATTACTATTTTATATTTCAACAAAATATTCGGTTTTGGCCTTTTGTTGGTTGTTTTTTTTGCCATAAGAAAATTATTCAAAAGTAATTTTATAGGATTTATTGGATTAATATTGTTCATATTATCTGATGACGTAAAACATAATCTTGCTTCTATAGAACCAAAGATAATTGCTGTTTTTTTTATATATCTTTCAATAATTACTATGATTAATTATGTTAATACAAAAGATAAGTTAACTTTGTTTATCTCCTGCTCTTCAGTATTGCTCGCGTCATTTTTCAGATATGAATTTAGTCTTTTTTTAGGCCTACCCTTCCTTGTATACTATTCTCTGTTTATAAAGAAAGTAGGGGGAAAACACAGAAAATATATTTTGTCAACTCTGGTTATTTTAATTATCATCTTAATGTCTTTTACAGCCCATTTCACACATGTACAAGGAGATGATAAAGCACTTCTAGGTTCGAAATTTACCGAGAAAACACCCCATACCTTATTAATAAATGGGTTTGATACATTTAAAGAAAATATTTTCATAGAAAATAATCTTACTATGGAAAATATTACTATTTTAACAATAATGGCTTTTTATGTTTCAATTTTTATGGTAATTAAATTAATGAGCCATATTTTTAGAAGAAGTGAAAATTCAATCAGAGATAAACCGTTTTATATAAATGCTCTTTTTTTTCTAATTGTCCTATTTTCCTATTTATTTTTTAACGTTGAAGGGCTTAGTTTGCCACACAAAAGCCATTTTGTATTTTACTTAAGTGAAATTATATTAAGCTTTTTTTTGATAAAATTTTTTGCCACTAAATACAAAAATCTAAGAATCAGAAAGTACTTTTTTTACCTTATTTTGCTAATTTTATGTTTTATAAGCTTATTATCCTCACCACTTTTAAACACTAAAGAGCTAAAATATAATTCAAGAGGTGCATTGGAAAGCAAATATCTTTTGGATAATTTTGAGTACAAAGATGAATGTTTTATCCTTAAAAATTCAGTGGAGAATCCTAAATTAGATTTTCTGATAGGTGAACAGGATAAAATAGTTTATCTATGGGATCTACCTAGAATTGACATAAAAGGAAAATGTTTTTATTATTACCATGAATTTGATATTAGTGAAGAAGTAATGAAATATTCTAATAAAGAGATAATAGCATTGGAAAATATTGAATCATATTTTGGAGGATGTAAGGAAGAAGTTATACTTCAAAAAAGTTACTCTTACAAAAACACAAGCATTTTAAGGTATGATTGTTAAAATGAAACACAAAATCTCAATTACTAGTAAAATTTTTTTTTCTATCATAAAAAAAACACCATTCAGAATTAATTTAGTAATAACCAATAAGTGCAACTCCAAATGTCGGACATGTAATACATGGAAGAAAAAAACAAACGATTCAGATGAGCTTTCATATGAAGAATATGCAAAAATTTTCAAAAATATGCCTAAGGAAGTATGCTGGCTATCAATAACTGGTGGTGAACCCTTTCTAAAGAAGGACATCATAAATTTAGTTGACTTAGCAATAAATAACCTTTCCGGGCTTAAAATGGTGAACATCTCCACAAATGGGCTTAATAGAAAAAATCTCATGAAATTTTTACAATATACTAAAAAAATACCTTCAATCAACTTTTTATTGAATTTTAGCCTAGATGGTCCTGAAAAAATACATAATCATATCAGAAATGTTGACAATGCATATAGAAAATGCCTTGATTTATTTTATGAAGCAAAAAAAAAGTCGGTGAAACAAAAGAATATAGATATAAAAATTCAAACAACAGTATCAAAGTTTAATGTAGATGCACTTGAAGAATTTATAAATTTTTTTAGAAATGATATATCTGTAGTAACAATTTTTCATAAGGGAGCGATTTATAAAAATTTTGTGCAAAAAAATGATATCAAGTTTAATAAAAAAGCCTCTTATCTATTTAAGAAAAATATGAATATTTTACCACTAAATACTTCCCATTATTTGAAATATTTATATACTAAAAACTTAATAACGTATTTAGACCCCCATAAAAAAAAGAAAATTGATTGTGTTGCCTTAAAAAATTCGTTTACCATGTATTATAATGGCGATATCTTTCCTTGTGTCATTTGGAACAAAAAAGTAGGAAATTTAAGAGATTTTAACTACAATATAACAAATTTGCTTAATACAACTTTTTCCAAAAAAATTAAACAAGATATTCAGGACCATAGGTGCCCAGGATGTTGGATACCTTGTGAGGCTTACCAAGGACTAATAGTTTCACATTTTAACTTAAAAAAAATTTTTAGATTATTAAAATGAAAAATTTATGTGTTATCATACCTTCATACAATGAAGAAAAATTTATAAGAAAAACCCTTCAAAGAGTTGATAGTTACCTTTCAAAAAAACCATATGATTATCAGATAGTTGTTTCAATTAATGGTTCTACAGATAATACTCTTAGTATTGTTAAAGAGATTAAAGCCAAACGTGAGAAAATAACTTATATACTTACTCATAAAAAAGGTAAAGGGCATGCAATCAAAAAAGCAGTTTCCAGTTATGATTTTGATTATTACTTATTCTTAGATTGCGATTTATCAACTGATATTGATCAATTAGATAAATTTGAGCCTTTAATTAAGGAAAGATATGACCTTGCCATTGGGTCCAGAAGAAAAGGCAAATCAGTCACTCAAAGAAGTGCGCTGAGAATATTTTTGTCAAAATCATATTGTACTTATTTAAAATTTTTTTTCCCTAATAAGTTTAATGACTTACAATGTGGATTTAAAATATTTACAAAAGAAATTGCAACAAATGTAGTACCTTACATCAAAGATAACAATTGGTTTTTTGATACGGAATTAGTTTTTATTTCGTACTTCAATTTTTATAAAGTAAGAGAAATATCAATTGTATGGAAAGAAAAAAGGGAAACCAAATTTAACATAATAAATGTTATTTTTTATTTTATCATAAAAGTGTTCCTTTTCAAGTTCCGACGAATTACCAAACGATTAAATCTATAAAAATCTTTATAAAGATGGAAATGAACCATAGTTGAATGAATCCTAAACTAAATATTCTTATTTCTTCAATTATTGATTTAGAAAAAACAACATATTCAAGGTTGCATTACTTTATAGAGCATCTCATTAAAAGTGGCCATAATGTAACTGTTGTAAGTATA
>JBNJGP010000175.1:0-3778 GCA_051747805.1 Candidatus Muiribacteriota bacterium | reverse complement strand
ACTTTACTATCACCTTTAGGTGATTTTACTAAGCTGAAAGCTTTTTACTTTTATGTCGGCCTGACCACTCGCTTTATTTTATTTCGTAATAAATTTTAACTTTAATGTTTCTGTGAATAATTTGCATGATTTTGATGTCACCCCGGTTATGTATGGTTCCCTGCCTTCGCAGGGATGACAGCTAAAACTATCTCTATTCTAATTTATAATTGCTTTTGCGGTCACCGCTTCTATCGGCTTTTGTCTGCTCTTATCGGCTTCTATCCTCTCACCTCTCACTTCTCACGGCTCTTCTTGTCGGCTCTTCTCGGCTTTTGTCTGCTCTTATCCGCTCCTATCGTCTCACTTCTCACGGCTCCTATCGAATTGAGAATAATTTAAGGAAATGATATAATTTTTATATGTTTAAAATTGATAACAGCCTTGTCACTATTTCTTTATCTGAAATTTGTAATATTAAATGTATATTCTGCTATCATTATGATGAGCTTTATGATATTGATGGACGGAATGTTTTTTTAGAAAAAAAGAGCCGGAAGTTTATGAAGTTTGAAACTTTTAAAAAAATTTTTGATAATTTAGATTATGAATTTGAGGAAATAGATATGACTGGCTATGGAGAGCCTGTATTAAATCCAGATTTTTTAAAAATTATGAAATACACGGTTAATAATTGTAATGATCGATTTAAAAAGGTTTTTACCTCAACCAATGGTATAGAGATGACTCCACAGAAAACTGATGAATTTCTGAAGGTTTTTAAAAAAACTTCATTAAAACTACATTTTCTTTTTTCTATTAATGCTTCAAATAAAGATACCTATTTTAACGTATGCGGCAGCAGAGAATATGACAAAGTTGAGGAAAATGCAAAATATTTTTTTAAAAGAGTTAAAGAACTTAATTTAAATCACCGGATTTTTTCTTCTGTGCAAATGGTTATTGTTAAAGAAAATATGAATGATGTAAAGGGTTTTTATTATAAATGGAAAAAATTTTTCGATAATAATAATTTGAAATTCGATGTTGAAAAAGCATGTGCCTGTGGTGAAACTCTTGTTAATGAAAATATTCCTCATTCTATTGCTTTTATTGTTGCAATTCTTGCTAATCAAAAAACATCTAATGAGATGTTTGAAAATGTTCTCAATAATTCAGGAATGGGTTATTTAATTGAAAAAAATGATGATTCAACCCGTCTTGACACTGATTTTTTAGATATTAAAAATTATGATATAAGAAAACCCTGCTCGGCTTTATGGAAAATCCCAATTATTGGTGTTGAGGGGGATTTATATATTTGTTCAAGAGACCTTGCCGGCAATTATTCTGCTGGAAATGTTTGTGATGAAAATTTTTCAGATATTTTTTTTGGTGCTCAAATGAATAAATGGCGTAAAAATCATATGGTTGGAGATTTCAGAGATCCAAAAATTTGTTTTGACTGTGCAGGTTATGAGGGCAATTCTTTAGAAGAAGAGGAACTTAAAGAGTTTTTTGAAATTTTTGAAGCTCCTCAGGTTTATGAATTTTATAAAAAGAGAATGAAGGATAAATTTCTTTATGATTATACATATGTCAAAGTAGATTCTAATCAATTTATAAAGCAGGAGAAAGAAGTAATATTTTCAGAGTACGCTGATATAACTGATGATATTACCGAACTTAAATATAAATATAAAGGGGAGCCGGAAAATAAAATTATTGACAGAACTCTTTTGCCCTGTGCCTATTTAACTGATTACCGATATTTTACAGGTAAGGGTATATTCTGTGGTTGCGATAAAATTAAGTTAAATATTAATACAAATAGACAAAATATAATGAAAATGTTGACTGGTGATAACTCAAAATTAAATATGGTCTGCCTTAACTGCATTAACAGACTTAAAGGACCTGCTCATTTTTTTAGAAGATTTAAAGATAAATTAAATCCTTTATGGCATGAATTTGGTCTTGAGCGGGAGTTTTTCGAGAGACATCTTCCTGATTTTATTAAAGAAGAGTTTGATGAAAAATTTTTAAATAAAAAAGCTTCTGAATTCAGGGAAAGTTATATTCGTTTTTTATTGAAATATGATAAAAATCCAAAAATTTTAAAAAAATTAAATAAACATCTTCTTAATTGTAATGATGCTTATATTTATATTCTGCTTCTCAGGGGGCTTTTGTATAATAAAATGGTTGATGAATCTGTAGAAACTGCAAAAAAACTAATTCAGATTTATCCCTGCGACTATGTTAATTATTTTTTTAAAAGTTTTGCTAAAATTTTGAACGGTATTGAATTTGAAATATTAATTGATAATAAATACAGAGACCATGAAGAGCAATTTATATTATTATGGGCATTAAAACAATTTAAAAGGTAAAATTAAATATGCAGGATGTTAATAAAAATAAAATTTCAAATAATAATAAATTAGATTCAATAATATTTGGAATTTGTGAAAAATGCAACTTAAATTGTATTTACTGTCCGCAGAGTCCTGCGGTTTATGGAAATGAATCTCTTTATTCGGATATTTTTAAAAAAGATAGAAAAACCATGAAGCTGAATGTTTTTAAAAAAGCTTATAATAATATTAATAATGAATGTGAAGAGTTTCATTTTGTTGGTTTTGGTGAACCGCTTTTGAACCCGGAATTTATAAATATTTTTGAACATGCCTTAAATAACAATAATAGCAAATTTGAAAAATTTTATATTTTTACAAACGCTCTTCTTTTAAGTTCAGATTTAACTGATAACATTGTTGAAATTGTAAAAAAAAGCAGGGAAACTGTATATTTTATTTTTTCTGTTGGCACAGATAACGAAATCACATATAAAAACTTAAAGGGAGTAAATGGATTAAAAAAAGTTAAAAATAATATTATATACTTTTTAAAAGAAGCTTTTAATAATAATTTACTTGGATTAATACGTGTTTCAGTTCAGTTTATTGTATTAGAAGAAAACTTTAATGAAACTTCTGAATTTATAAATTTCTGGAAAAATGAGTTTAATAATTTAAATCATAAATTTGTATTTGAAACTAGTTCAGGAGCTGAATTAACTTTTGAAACACCGCTTGGAATTTCTATAATTGAAGCTTTAACGATTTTTCAGAATAAAAGCCATAATTTATATAAGAAAAATTTAAAAGAAAATAATCTTATTTATTTAATTAAAAATTTAAAAAAACAATCTCTGCAGAGAGTGGATTATGATAATACTTCAAAAGCTAACTTTTTAATATGTCCTGCTTTATGGAAACAACCTTTTGTTAATGCTGATGGTATTATGTCAATTTGTTGTCGTGATATCAACTCTGAAGAAACTTATGGCAATCTGAAAGAAAAAAAATTTTTAAATCTTTTTAACTCCGATGTGGCAAATAAATACAGATTACTTCATATTACTAATCAAAAAGATGAAATATACAGATGTAAAAATTGTCCTGGAATTAAACTGGATCCTGTTTCAGATGAAGAAATAAAAAATCATCTTTTTACAGTAAATAAAGAAAGATTTTATTTTCTTTATAAAAATGAAAAAAAATTTGGTTTTAAATTTGATTATAGATATATAAATATTCAAAATTACGAAGTTTTTAAATCGTTTTTAACAAATAGTAAAATTAATTTTATTTGTGTAATTAAAGCTGATAAAATTATAGAAAATGTTAAAAATTTATATGAATTTCCAGGGCTGAAAACAGAAGAAATACCATCAACAAACGAATTTGAGCCCTGTATGTATATGTTTGAACATTTTTATTTTGAAGATGATGGT
>JBNJGP010000174.1:0-3783 GCA_051747805.1 Candidatus Muiribacteriota bacterium | reverse complement strand
AGAAGCACCCAATTTTTCGGTGCTTCTTGTTTTATATATCCATTTTTAAATTAGAATTCACCAGGAGTTAAATTCTGTACCTCTCCAGCTTTTGTTGCATCCTTAGAAATATTACCAGTACTTGCTACTGTACCTACTGAAGTAGAATATGCAAACTCACCATTTGTGTCGTTATCATCTAAGTCTGCTACAGCGCCAATTGCAAAAGCTCCACTTTTACCATCATTCCCAGAACCTGCAATTTCAGTAATTGTAGTACCACCAGCAACGTCTACTTCATAACTATAATAAACGTCACTTGAAGGTCTAAATCCAATTTCTTTAAAACCGTCATCGTCAGCAACTTTAAAAGGATTTTTTATATCATTTGTTGTTCCTGGATTATCAGTACAAGGCATGTAACCATCATATTCAGCTTTAAAAGCTTCCTGACTTGTTTTAATTGCTCCAATATTTGTTTTTGCCTCTGTAGTTTTAGATTTAAGCTGATACTGCATAAAGTTCGGAATCGCAATTGCAGCAAGTATACCGATGATCGCAACAACGATCATAAGCTCAATTAGTGTAAAACCTTCATTTCTTTTAAACATATTTCCTCCTTAATTAGTAAATAAAATTTCTTTTGTTTCTTTCGATATTATAAATGCAAAAGAGATGCCACAATTTTAAATCTCATACAACCGCCTTGTAGTCAAGGTTTAAATAAAAAAACAGCGGTTCAAAGCAAATTTAAAGTGACATTTTTTGTCAGCAAATAAAACAAAAGTTGCAACTGTTATTATATGGTGACATTTTTTGTCAACAACAAGTATAATTTAACAAGAACCTGTATTAATGTTTAATATTCAACCTGAAGTTGTTATCATAGTTTCTTCTCCATCTCCGAGAACAGCACCGTTATTACCCAAAGCTGTTGAATATACAAAAACGCTTTGTTCACCCTTACCATCAAGTTCTCCAATTGCAACAATAGTCATTTCATCACCTGAATCAGATTCGACATTATACTTCCAATGAACACTTCCTGTGTGCTTGAATCCAAGTTCATTAAAGTCACTATTTCCAGCTCCCCATGCAGTTTTTGTTGTTCCAGGAGCTCCGGGAGGATGGGGAGCACATGACTTATATTCACCATGTCCTGTCTTATAAGCAGACTGTAAATTTTTATGGCATCAATATTTTTAACAACTTCTGCAGTTTTTGCCTTTAACTGATAATTCATATACTCTGGAATTGCTATGGTTGCAAGTATACCAATTATTGCTACAACAATCATTAATTTTATTAATGTAAAGCCTTTGTTTTTATTTAGTTGCTGATCGAAAACTGCCTTTTTTGCACGGTTCTGCGTTAGATTAAAAATTTAATCTTTTTCTTGCTTGCTTCAAAATTACGGCCTGGAAATGTAAAATATTGTAAATAATAAAATATATTTTTATAGACAGGAACCAGCAACCAAAATGCTTTTTTGCCATAAATGAAGCTGACTTACGCTAATAGGGCTTTTTTCAAAGCCCTGAAAAATTTAAAATCATTTAAATCCAAAATTATTATTAATACGCCGTCCTTTCAGGACTATGAAAACAAATAACCATACCGGTGGTTAAAACCACCGGCTATATGACTTTTCCCTTTCAGGGAAACCACAGACACAATATTAAAATATTAAGCTGCCGGGCGCTTTTTAAAAAAACGATTTTATTAGAGTTTATTCGCTTAATTTGCTGCAAAAATTATTTGCAGGATAATGCAAAACTGAAGCCTAAGCCTGGCAGCCGGTCTGAAAGACGCTATAAATAGAGACTCGATGAATAGAGACTCGATAAATCGCGTCTCTACGGTGTCTGGAACTCAGGATTTTGATAATAACATATTCTTATGTTTTTATTATAATTCAATAAAAAAAATAAGTCTTTATATAATTCGAAAAAAACATGATATTGACTTTTAAACACCTGATTTCTATACTCACATCAAATCAGATATTAAATTAAAGACAAAAAAACTTCCCCTTTTAATAAAAGGAAAAAATATCATGAAAAAAATTGCACTCAACACATCTTTTTTTGAAAAATTAAGAACCGGCAATTTAATATATGTAGATAAGACAAAATGGATATTATAACTTTTAGATAATGATGAGGCATGTTTTTTATCAAGACCAAGAAGATTTGGAAAATCACTCACTGTTTCAACCCTTCATGAGCTTTTTTCAGGAAATAAGAATTTTTTCAAAGGTCTTTATATTAGGAATATGATAAAAAATGGAAAAATAAAAAAGGATCTTATTATAAATGCCTAATACATTTGTTTTTGATTTGGACAGCACTGTTGTTGAACCTGTAAGATCTTATGAGGAAAAAACACTTTTTGAACATATAGATAAAATTCTTGGTGAAGAGTTTAGAAAAACTATGACTATAAAAATTCTTGGGTACACACATATGGTTTATCCTGGATTTTATGCCTTATTTAATTGGATACATGACCGTGGAGACAGACTCTTGTTTTTCAGTACCGGAACAAAAGAAAGAAATACAGAACTTGTACCTGAATTAATGAAACGAACTTTCACGGCAAATCATGAAAAAATTTTATCAGAAGTAAAAATATTTTCATCTAAAAATTGTATTGATACAAGGTATGAAAAGGATGGAAAAAAATATCAGCCCCATTCATTTTATGTACAACTTAAAAAAAAATTAGAAAACATAATAGTATCCTCTGAGGAATTGAAAAATACTTTACTCATAGATGATGATCCAAGTTATATGACTAAGGGTGAAGAAAAAAACTTTTTGTATACTCCTTCAATTTACAGCTATTTCTCTTTGGATGCACCATTTTATGACGACTATTTTTATTCATTTCACAAAGCATTTTAT
This sequence comes from Candidatus Muiribacteriota bacterium, assembly GCA_051747805.1. GTDB lineage: Bacteria > Muiribacteriota > Muiribacteriia > Muiribacteriales > Muiribacteriaceae > JBNJGP01. The sequence goes on along the minus strand of JBNJGP010000174.1, from coordinate 898 downwards.
ATCAGGTGAATTCTTGAAAAAATACTTAAAACAGCTGAAGAAAACAAATTATCCCTGAGCGAGGCTTCATGGTCTTTGATCGATGATGAGCTAAAACCTGAATTTTTTCTAAAAAAGGAAATGCGCAAATCTGAGCGGCCAAGGTATATCCACAAAACAAATGATCCCCTGATTTATGATAATGGTCTTAAGTTATTAAAAGCATATGATCCCGATCTTGATTATTTATTTAAAATCTGAATTGAGGGGTTTCATATTTTTAAATTAACAAATTCTCAATGAATTAAGCTTATTATATTTAAAAACATTAAACCCTGCTGGCTTTCCAATTTTGCTGCATTCTACTTCGTTAAATTCATAGTTCCAGGCGCCTTACTCGAAATTATTATTAATACGCCGTCCTTTCAGGACTATTTAAAAAAATAAACTTACCGAAGGGGGATGGTTTCCCTGAAAGGGAAAAGTCATATAGCCGGTGGTTTTAACCACCGGTATGGTTATTTGTTTTCATAGTCCTGAAAGGACGGCGTATTCGATGTTTTCGGTCAACCATTACTTAAAAAACTTCAAAACTGCATCTTTTGTATCTGCAAAAAGAATTTCATCAAGAGCTTTATCAAGGATCTCAGGATTAAATTCATTTGATATAATATCATGTTCTTTTTTGGTCAGTTTGAATTTTTTGTTCATCTGTTTTAACAGAATTTCCTGCTTATCTGTTATCTGACCGTTTACAAACCCTCTTTCCTCACCTCTTTCCATGGCATCTTTTTCTAAATCTGTTATATAAGGCATTTTTTTATTTCCTCCCAAATCTTTTATTTCTTCATAATATATCTTATTAAGTTTTTGTGGAAGCATTAAAACCCAGTCAATAAATCTGAAAAGATTGAAAACT
>JBNJGP010000173.1:0-3816 GCA_051747805.1 Candidatus Muiribacteriota bacterium | reverse complement strand
TTTTCTACAGACTCAGCAGTAATATTCTGGGAATCAGGATCAACATCAGCAAAAACAGGAACAGCTCCGGCATTTACAATGCAGCTTACGGAGGCAAGAAAAGTACGCGGAGTTACAATAACTTCATCTTCTGCACCGATTCCAAGAGATATAAGTGCAAGATCAATTGCAACTGTTCCGTTTGCAAGTGCAACACCATATTTACATCCGCAACTTCTGCTGAACTCTTTTTCAAACTTACGGCATTCTTCGCCTGTCCAATAGTTTACACGATTTGAAAAGAGGACTTGTTTTACAGCTTCTGCTTCTTCTTCTGTGAAAGAGGGCCATGTGTTTTTATATAATTTTTTCATTAACTATTAATAAAACCTGTTTGTTATAGAAATTTAAAAAAAATAATTTTATAAAATTGTTTTTAAAAATAAACTTTATATCAATTGTTTTTTTTGCTAACAATTTTTATTTCATTATATTTCATCATGAAAATATTTTCTTCATACTCACCAATTACATTTTCATTTTCTTTTTTTCTAATATTATTAATTATCATTTCAGGTATATTAACTCCACATTCATACGCATGAGGATATCCACCTCCAAAACGCGGATTAACCTCTGATATGTAAAATTTATCATCAACTTTAAATATATCAATATCAATAACGCCTCTCAAGCCTGATTTTGATACAAAATCTTTAATAAGATTAAATAAACTTTCATCTTTTACAGAAACTGATTTATCTGTTTCTCCTGACCTCATTTTAATTTTTTCTTTTACAAATATTGTTTTCACATCTCCTGAAATTAAATCAATATAAACATCAGCTCCGTATTCTACACCATCCATAAACTCCTGGATCATAAGATTATCAAACCTCTCAAACAGCAAATCAATTTCAATACTTGACACTACTCTATTTATATTAATACTTGCACTTCCTCTCACAGGTTTAACAAAAACAGGATAGTTAATAATGCCTTTTTCAACATCTTTTAAAAACAAATTTTTATCAAGATAGCTTCTTATAGAATTAAATCCATTTTGAATTAAAAAATCAGAAAATCTATGTTTATCAAAACACATCTCTACAACATCGTAATCAGATACAACAGGTACAGTACCAATATCTAAAAAATCATTTTTGTGCTTTGCCATTAAACTAAGTTCAGGATCTATAAGAGAAAAAACAGCATCAATTTTATTTTCTTTACATATCCTGAGAATAACATCAATATATCCCTTCTCTGTCATTTTTGGAACTATAAAATATTTATCTGCATCATACAGCCCAGGTGCAAGTTCACTGCAATCAGCAGCTATAACCAAACCATTATTATTCAATTGTTTTTTAAAACACTGGACTATTTTGTTTCTGGTACCACAACTCAATATAAGAACATTCAAAGAATCACACATATCAAAACTCTAATAAATCATTAAAAAAAAGAGGAGTCCCCCCTGTATGAATAAACAAAATATTTTTCCCATTAATTTGATTTTTTAAAATATATTTTTTCATTCCCCAAAATCCTTTTCCTGTATAAGTAGTATCCAAAGGAATTCCTTCATCTACCAGCATCTCTTTAACTACTTCCAGGATTTCGTTATTGTAGGAACCGTACCCATCAAGGACATAATAATCAATAAAGTTAATTATCTCCGGTCCAATAAGATCCTTACCGATACTTTTCAAGTAACTATTAACACTATCCAGTATCACTTGACCACCATAAGGGTTTTTCCTGGCATTGCTAATTCCGATAATATCCCTTTGGCCATTATTAATTAATTGACCACATATAAGACCTGCTTGTGTTGTTCCTGTTCCAGATGTATGAAATATATAGTCAAATTGAATTTTTTTTTCTAATTCAAACGCTCTAATTTCTTCATAAGCTTCTACATAAGCTTGTGTACCTAAATTCCCATGGCCACCGCCTTGGATAAAATATGGATTATAGCCTTCATTTGTAATTTTACATAATGTACTTGTAATCGTGGCTTTCACTTCAGAGACTTTGCATTTAACAATCTCTGCACCAAACAATTCTACCATTTGAATATTATACGTAATACAATTAGTTTCTTCTGGAGAAATAATAATACATCTAATTTTTTTTGAAGCTGCAAGATTAGCAATTATCCTGCAATGATTTGAACTACTGCTACCATAAGTAACAACACAATCGCTTTTTTGATTCTCTAATTCTTTAAAGAACAACAAAGCTTTACGTGCTTTATTCCCGCCAAACGAAAAAGGTATCAGGTCATCCCTTTTCATAAATATAGTATTACTGTTCAAGTTCATATTTAGTTTTTGGATTGGTGATAGTTTGAGCTGACTTAACATTGCTTTATTTTTATATCTTCTAGATAATCTTCAACTAATAAGCCATAAACAAATCTATCAATTTTTTTCCCATTTTGAATCAAATCTTCCCTAAGCAAACCTTCTTTTATAAAACCAATTCTTTCAAAAAGATTTTGTGCAGATTTATTATCAACTTCTGTATAAAGATAGATTTTATTTAAGTTAAAAGTGTAAACACTTTCTCTAATTAGCAAATCAGAAGCAATGGTTGCAACCCCCTTACCTTTAAACTCAATCCCACCAAGTACAATGTAATACTCAGATTTTCTGTTTTTATTATCTATGTTAAGTAAACCAATTAGCCCTGCGGGATTATCATTACAAAGGATTGTATAATCTGCTCTATCAGGCCTGTTTTTAATGGAATCAAACCATAAAAGTGTCTTATCTTGTTGTAATGGTAAATCATAATGAAGGAACTGATTATTCTCATTATCATTGATCCATTTTATTTTAAATGGAATATCTTCTTTCTCAAATTTTCTGATCTTGATTTCCATACACTTTCCTTGAGGTATTTATATAGATATTTACTCTTTTTTATCAGAATGAATATATATATTCTCTTTCACAAAGAGCTTCTGCATTGTTTTAATAAGTATCTTCAAATCCAGCCAAAAACTAAATTTCTCAATATATTTAACATCAAAAGGGATTCTCTCAGCCCATGGCACAGAATTCCTTACTGTTACTTGCGTTAAACCTGTCATTCCGGGCTTCATCTTAAAACGTTTTTTTTGTAATTCAGTATATTCTTCATACTTACAGGGGTGGTGAGGTACAGGGGGCCTTGGCCCCACCAAGCTCATATCACCAATTATAACGTTCCAAAGTTGCGGAAGTTCATCTAAACTTGTTGCTCTAAGAACTTGACCTATCCTGGTAATACGGTTATCTTGTTCTGAATTAACGAACAATCCGTCTCCCATTTTTTCTGCCTCAACAACCATAGTTCTAAATTTTAAAATTTTAAATTTTCTGCCATCTTTACCTAATCTTTCCTGTTTAAAAAAAACAGGGCCTTTTGATGTAAGTTTTATTAAAAAAGCGATCATAATAAGAATGGGAGAGATAATAATTATTCCAGCCAGACTTCCCAAAAAATCTATCATCCTTTTTAGAAAAAAGTTCAAATTAACCATTTGAGTAACACCCTATATAAATAATTTAGCCAGATAGGCTAGTTGTTTTGATTAATAAATTATTGCCAGCATTAAGTTAACACTAAACATTAAATATAATATCCTTTTCACAATAGTAAACATTACTCATTTTAATGCATTCAGTAAAACATTCTCCAATTTATCAGCTAAGATATCCCTACTAAATAAAGTTTCAGCCAATATTCTGGATTTTTTACAACTTCTAGCTAAACTTTCTTTATCTTTCAAGAAGTCATTTATTAGTTCAGCTGACAATTTTGGATTGTTTGAGGGCAGAACTA
>JBNJGP010000172.1:0-3821 GCA_051747805.1 Candidatus Muiribacteriota bacterium | reverse complement strand
CCGATGCAGTCTTTTTACCCGGCAGGAACAGTATTTAATGAAAATATAAACAGCAACCTTATTAAAATTGAGGAGAATTAATATGATTAAAAAAGAATTTATGTCAATTTGCTCGCTTTATTCAATATCACCTGTACATGCAGGCAGCGGAACTTCAACAAGTGCGGTTGACCTTCCAATTCAGCGTGAAAAACACACAAACTGGCCTCATATTCAGGCGTCTGCTGTAAAAGGTGCAATGCGTTCACATTTCAGGAATATATATGAAAATGAAGCTGATTTCATAAGTCAGATAAATACTATTTTCGGTTCTGATGAACAGGACGACTGGAAAAAAGAAGATGATTCTAAACCTGGACTTATAAGTGTTTCAGATGCAAAACTTTTTGCATTTCCAGTAAGATCAAATATTTCACCTTTTGTATGTGTTACATCTCCGGCTGTTTTAAAAAGGCTTAATAATGATCTTTTATTTTCAGGTATAAATCAGCTTAATGATTTTAAAAAACCGGAAAATGAAAAAGCTGTAGCACTTAAGGGGGATCTAAGCGGAAAAATAATTCTTGAAGATATTGTTATAGATGCTTCAGAATCTGACAAAATAGAATTTATTGATAAAATGTTTCCTGAGATTGAAAACCTAATTCTTGTATCAGATCAGTTTTTTGATCATATCATAACAACATGCACTGAAGTTCAGACTCAGATTAAAATAAATAAAAATACAGGAATTACTGTTGATGGTGCTCTTAGATATGAAGAGCTTCTTCCCTCTGATACAGCAATGTATTCAGTAGTTTACAGTGAAAATGAAGCTATTGATTCTACTTTTAAAAATTCTATTAAAGATTTTATTCAAATCGGCGGCGATTATACACTTGGAAGAGGCATTTTTAAACTTAGCTGGGTCAAAGGAGGCAACTAATGAAAAATATAAATACATTAGGTCAGGAAAGATCAAAATTTGCACTCGAAAAAGTTCTTGAAATTAAGAAAAAAAATGCTGCCTCTGAATTCAGAACTTTTTCCGCAGGTGCTCCAACAATGATTCTGCAAAACGGTTTTGGACAGGCTCTGGCTTTCTGGTGTGCCAAAAACAAAGAACATTTTGATTCTATGTTTGATATTGTGCGTGAATGGCTTAATCAAAGAGGTTTTATTACAAGCAGTGATAAAGAATCTTTTTTCAAAAATATTTCAAGTATAAGCCAGTCTGAATATATTTCTGCTCAAAAAGAAGCAATGAACCTTCTTGAATGGGTTAAAAGATATTCTCATTCTTTTATCTCTGATAAATAAATCAATTAAAGGAGTTGTAATAATGACCTATTATCCTTTAAGCTCAGATCTACAGCAGCATGCTGAAAATTTTGATAAAGGCAATTTTTCGCTTTGGTACAGAAAATATATACCTTTAAATTCGATTTCGAAACTTAAGCCTTCTGATAAAGATAACAACGAAAATAACTATACAAAATTATATAAAAGCAAATATTCAGATATATCAAGAAACAGCAAACTAAAAGATATCTTAAAAAACAAACATCTGAGGCAGATGCATTTTTGCAGTAGTTATGAAAATCAAGGTTTTAAAACACTTACAATAAATGCAAAACTTATTTCTCCTATGATTCTTGGATTAGGAGAAAGTCATCCTGCTGAAACATCAATGGTTTTTGACCACACTTCAGGTCTTCCCTATATCCCTGCTTCTTCTATAAAAGGTATAAACAGGTTTTCACAGGCTGTGGAATATATAATTGGGGAAAATGCAATAAAATATAATGATGAAAAACCTGATGAAAATTCTTTAATTCCTCTTTTTTTCGGTACACAGGAAAAAAAAGGAGATATTCTTTTTCTTGATGCATATCCTGCAGACATTCCCCAATTAAAAGAAGATATAATGAATCCTCATTATAATCAGTATTACGGTGAGGGTAATCCAAATAAAATCAAACCCCCTTCTGATACTGAAAATCCTGTTCCTATAAAATTTCTTGCAGTTAAAGAAAATGCTGAGTTTGTTTTTAGAGTTTTGTACAAAACTGAAAAAACAGAAGAACTTTCAAAAGAACAGGTAAAAGAAAAAATAACAAATTTTTTCAAACGCTCTCTTAAAAAAGAAGGAATTGGTGCAAAAACCTCACTTGGATACGGTCATTTTGAAATTTTGGGTTACACTGACCCTGAACATCTTAAAGAAGGTTTTGAAAATTATCTTGAACAATTTCTCAGTGAAAAAGAAAAGCTTGAAAAAGAAATCAATGATTTTATTGCTGCAGTTAAGGTTATTGATAAAAATAATCAAAGCCTGAAAGATACAAAATTTGAAGACTGGAGATCAAAAGATCATTTAAAAGATAATGAAAAAATAGCTCAGGCATTTCTGCCTTTAATTAAAAAGAAAAAATCAGGTGGTGATTTTACAAAACAGTATCTTATTTTGAAAGAAATCCTTAAACTTGAAGAAAAACCGGAAAATATAAATAAAGACACATCCGATAATTCTGAAGTACAATTAACCAAAAAAGAACAGGCAGCTCAGAAAAAAATGGAACAGTTTATAAGTTCAGGAAGTATTTCTAAGAAAGAATTAAAAAAATATAAAGAATATAAAACTAATTTTCCTGAACTTTACGAAAAAATTTCAAAACTTCCACAAAAATAGGAAGAATATAAATGCCAAAAAAATTCATCTCCTTTTTAGGAACAAATGACTATCTTGAATGCATTTATTATATAGATGATAATGACAAAAAAAATCCTCCGTTAAAATATGTTCAGGAATATGCAGCATCAAAATTTGCATCTGACTGGGATGAAAATGACAGTATATTAATATTTACAACTCAAAAGGCATATAATTTAAACTGGGAAGATAATGGTCATTTTGACAGAAAAGAAGGCAACCCGATTCCAAACAAAGGGCTTTGTCAAAAATTAAAAAGTATAGATTCTTCTGCAAAAGTAAAAAATATAATGATACCTGAAGGATATTCTGAAACTGAAATATGGGAGATTTTTGAAAAAGTTTATAATGAACTTGAAACCGGTGATGAAATAATTTTTGATATAACTCATGCTTTCAGGTCTATACCTATGCTTGCCATAGTAATTTTGAATTATGCCAAAATTTTAAAAAGCATTTCTCTTTCAGGAATATACTACGGTGCCATGGAAACTATTGGTTTTGCTTCTGAAGTTGCTAAAATAGAACCTGATAAAAGACTTGTTCCTGTTTTTGATCTTACACCTTTTGACAATCTTCTTGAGTGGTCATCAGCGATTGAAAGATTTACTGAAGCTGGTGATGCAAAAAAAGTTAAAGAGCTGGCATCAAAAAAACTTTCTCCTATGCTTAAAAAGGCTAAAGGCAGTGATAAAAGTTTAACAAGTCTTAACAAGCTTTCAAAAAATCTGGATGAATTTTCCCAAAACATCAAAACAAACAGAAAAGCAAATGGTTCAATTGCAAAAAGTTCAAAAAAAATTAAGCAAAATTTATATACTATAGAAAATGAAAGTATAATACCTGCTTTCAGACCTTTATTTAGTCATATAGAAAAATCTGTTTCAGATTTTTCTGATGACAGAATAATAAACGGCTTCTCATCTGTTAAATGGTGCATGGATCACGGCCTGGTGCAACAGGCCTATACAATGTTAATGGAACTGATTTATACAAAAATGATAACAGTTGCAGATAAAGACCCTGGTGATCTTGATAACAGAGAGCTTGCATCATATGCACTCCACTACCTGATGAATAAAAAAACAGATAAGTCCTATAAAAATACTATTATGAAAAAATTAAATAA
>JBNJGP010000171.1:0-3822 GCA_051747805.1 Candidatus Muiribacteriota bacterium | reverse complement strand
GACTTTACTCGACCATTAGTCGTTTACTGTTGACTTTAGTCAACTTAACTGTTGTTTAAGTGTCTACAGGTTAAAATTTCTATTTTTTGCTAAACTCAACTTATCTAACTACTTCATAAATTAAATCTTTCTTTTTAAAATTATTTGTTTTTTCAATTTTATATGCTTTAAGAAGCTGAGATTTTATTTTCTCGATTTTATCATTTTTATTAATATGTATAGAGGCAAGAGTTTCGCCTTTTTTTACTTTATGACCCACTTTTTTATTTAGTACAATACCTGCATTTAAATCAATAGAATCTTCTTTAGTTTCTCTGCCTGCTCCTGTCAGCATTGCACATTCGCCCACTTTCAAAGCGTCTATTTTAACAATATAACCGTCTTCTTCTGCCTTTAAAATCTCTCTGTTCTGGGCCTCACCCAAGATTGCGGGATTATCGCATACATCAGGGTTCCCGCCCTGTGCTTTAATCATTTCTTTAAATTTCTGACATGCTTTATTATTGTTTAAATTATTTACAAGCATTTCTTTTCTTTCAGAGTTGTTTTTGCCAATTTGTGCAAGAGAAAGCATTTCTATCCCAAGATTTATACATAGCTTGTTTAAATCCTCTGGACCATTTCCTTTTAATGTTTCTATAGCTTCTTTAACTTCAAGAGAGTTACCAACTGTTCTGCCCAGTGGTTGATTCATATCAGAAATTAAGGCAGCCATTTTTCTTTTATTATTTTTACCTATATTCACCATGATGGTGGCAAGTTTTTTTGCACTTTCAAAATCTTTCATAAATGCACCTTTACCACATTTTACGTCCAGCACAATTCCATCATTGCCAGCCGCAAGTTTTTTGCTCATAATACTGGCTGCAATAAGGGGAATAGAGTCAACAGTTGCGGTTACATCTCTTAGAGCATAAAGTTTTTTATCTGCAGGGGCCAGGTTGCCGGTCTGGCCTACAACAGCAAGTCCGCAATTATTTACAATATTAAAAAATTCAGAAGTTGAAACATTTATTTTAAAGCCGGGAATTGCCTCAAGTTTATCTAAAGTTCCGCCTGTATGCCCCAGCCCACGTCCGGACATTTTAGCTACTTTAACTCCACAGCTTGCTACCATAGGCCCTAAGATAAGGGTTGTTTTATCTCCAACCCCGCCGCTTGAATGTTTATCAATTTTCGCCCCTTTTACAGGAGAAAGATCCATAACGTCACCGGAATTTGCCATTTCCATAGTTAATCTGGAGCTTTCTTCATCAGACATTTCTTTAAAAAAAATAGCCATAAGCCAGGCACTTATTTGATAATCAGGAATTTTACCTTCTGTATAATTCTTAATTACATAATTAATTTCTTCGTTTGTATTTTTAAACCCATTTCTTTTTTTCATAATAATATCGTACATTTTCATATTAAAATCCCCCGTAAAAAGTTTAAAATTATATGTGAAAGCCTTAAAATAACTGTTCCAAAATTAAAAAAGAAAACCAGAATAAGAATTATAAAAATTCCATACGGCTCTATATCTGAAAATTTTCTTCCGATATGGTCTGGTAAAAAACCATAAAGGATTCTTCCGCCGTCTAAAGGAAGTATGGGGACAAGATTAAATAATCCAAGAATTATATTAATCTGGGCAAATAAAGTTACAATTTGATATATCAAAGTATCCGGAGTTATAAATCTTAAAAAGTGCAGGGTGATTAAGGCTAATATAAAGTTAGAAACAGGTCCGGCAGCAGCAATTATTGTCTGAGCCTTTTTCGGGTTTTCAAAGTAAAAGGGGTTAATTCTAACAGGTTTTGCCCAGCCGATGCCAACAATTATAAACATTAGAAATCCAATCGGGTCTATGTGATTTAAAGGATTTAAACTTAGTCTTTTTTCCTGCTTTGGGGTGGGGTCACCCAGCTTATGTGCGATATAGCCATGAGATATTTCGTGAATTACAAGGGAGGCTAGAAGTAAAATAATAAGAATACCTCGCTGAGTAAGCAAGTTTATCAGTCCGCCTGCACCGGTTTGTAAATACATATTCACAATATATAAAAAAAGTATGAAAATTCCAATATAGATTAATTTTTTATTCATAATCTAAATAATAAAAGAAAACAGGAATAATCGCAAATATAAAATTTCTTAGATTAATTTATCTGGAAGAATACTTGATGCAGTTTCTGATACTTTCATATTATAATGAGGTTCACTGTAGAGAGGGTGATATTTTAAAGTAAGTCCCTGTCGGAAAGAACGCATATTAATAGAGCTGGTAATTATATTCCCATAAATTTTTTTAGGATTGTTGTGAATTCCTTCTATACTACCCCTTGAAGACATTGTATGTAATGAAGCATGTACTTCATTTGCTATGAGTATTTTTCCTGAAAGACTTACAATGGTCAAGGGTTTATTTTGTCCGTTTATAATTGTATCAATATAAATATCCCCGTTAGAAATAATTGTTCCGCCACTTTTAACTTTTTCTATATAGGGGATATAAGTTACATTTTTATCAAGAAACACTACGTTTTTTTTAAGGTCAAGAGTGGAAATGTTGTTTTGAACAGAGTGAAATTTGTCCAGATTTGAAACTCTTTTGTTGATTCTAAGGTTAAAAAAAGTATTTTCATTTAATTTTCTAATATCTCTCATCCTGCCTCTGTCAAAAAAGTTTTTTATATTTAATTCATAATTTTGTGTTGTATTATTATTGTATTTTGTAATTATTCGATTTGAATGAAATTTTTCATACTCCGTTTTTATAAAATCAGGAATATTTTCCGGTGGATTATTATACTCAAGTAAAACAGGTTCTTTTACAGTTGATTCAGATGGGGTGTAGGCATTAATTTGAAATTGTGCTTTCATTATATTGCCTGTAACTTCGGGTTTGTAATTCTGCTTGTTTGTTCCGGACAACCTGAAAAAGGAGGAATAATGTTCTTTGTTTTCGAATAAAGAGCTGTTAAAAGCTGGGTCATTTCTTAATTGTGAATATGCTCCTTTGTAAACAGATAAAATATTACTGTTTATTTCAGGACTAAATAGCTTGAAACTTTCTCCATATTTACCCGAACCATGGGCTGTATTAAGCACTATTTTTTTATCAGAACCAAAATGAATTCTGCCGCCTTCTGAAAGAATCTGCATGGGGAAATAATTATTAATGGGGTTACCTGCAGAATTGTTAAGTATATGATTGATAAGATGCGGTTCAGGGGGATTTTTTAAATAAAAAACGTAATTTCCAGAAAATGGTGGTGTATATCTGTAGAAATCATAAGAAACAGCCAGGTTAAGGGTTTTGTTATTTAAAGTTCCTTTAATATGAAATAATGCTTTTCTTTCATCTGAAAAAAAGTTTCCATCTGATACGAACTGTTTGTAAGGGTTAATATTTGCATGTGTTAATATTACTTCAACATTATCGAATGTTTTTTCATAATAATTTTTTTTTATTACTTGATTATAAATATCATTAATTGATGAGTTTTTAAGTTCAGCGTAAACCTGATGAACTGCACTTTCAATTTTTAAGTTATTTAATGTTTCATCTGATAATTTTTCACCCTGAAGGCGGTTTGTTCTTATATGCTGATTTGTTATAAAAAAAACAGATAGAAGCAAGGTTAAAAGAAATAATATAATATAGTTAAAATAACCTCTGTTTTTTTTCATAACATTATTTTAACACAGAGTATGTTTATAGTGCAATTAGAATCACCAATTCTCAATGGGATTTTGTTTCGTAATAAATTTTAACCTCTTACTTCTCACCTCTCACTTCTCACGGCTCTTATCGGCTTTTGTCTGCTCTTGTCGGCC
>JBNJGP010000170.1:0-3825 GCA_051747805.1 Candidatus Muiribacteriota bacterium | reverse complement strand
AAAAAGTTAAAATCGTTATTGACATTGGGTTCACTGTACATTACAGGGTATTGACTGAACCATAGCGAAATCGAATAAAATGATAAAGTTATCGTTACTATTTGGTTTTGATTCAAGGGTTGCTAATAGAAAACTAATCATTTGTTGAAAATATGCAGCAAATGATTAATAAAATAAACGAGAAGAAAGAGCTATGTCTGACAGGCAGTTTCTCGGCATATGCTCGGGATTTCAGATATTGTTCAACGGCATCCAGGAATGGCCCGACCAAGAGGGGTCTGCCGTTTTAAAGGGAACGGTAGAACGGTTTTAAACGGGCGGAGGCAGAAGCGGTCTTTGCCGCAGGAATCTTCCATAAAAAGGAGGTGCCCGTCCAGCAAGTTGAACCACGGCGTTGTGGTTCCGGCAATGGTTCAAAAGCTCTTTAAAACAGCGGTTCTTTTCAAGCATGTGCTCCGAGTCCAGGGTGGCTGAAAAAAACGTCCGGCTGCCGATGGTGATCAGTTTCTTCTTTGCCCTGGTCATGGAGACATTGAGCCGATTGGGGTTGTTTAAAAAAATACCCGGCATATGATCAGGGTCCCAGGAGGTGATGCCGAAGATGATAATATTCCTTTAGGCGCCCTGAATCTGTTCCACTGTATTGATCACCGGCAGCGTTGACGCTTCTTCTCCCTGTTGGTCAATAGATTCTCTTTTCTCTAGTTCATGGAGAATCGTGTAGGTCTTAGCCCGGTGGGGTGAAATCAGAGCCATCTGACTTGGGCTGATTCCATGGTGGTTCATGTAGGCCCGGGCAAGAGCGGTCATGAGCAGGCTTAACGGAGCTATCTATATATGCAAAACAGATAAATTTTGAGAAAACAGAGGCTTTTTTCTCAAAGAGAATGTCTTTACTTATATAATGAACAGAGAAAGTTCAATCGATATTGATGAAAAGATAGATCTTATCGTAGCAAGTTTTCTATAAAAAAGCCAAAAACCAGTAAATACACATAAGGCTAAAGTATGACAAAAATTATTTTTTTCACTTCAGATAAAAAAAATACCGTTGAAGTTGATTCGAGTATGTTCAAAAACTATGAATTAGAGACAATAGATACAAAAGATATAAAGCTATCTGAAATGTATAAAGTGTTTATCGATAAAAAGTCCAGTTTTCATAAAATCTACTGCATGAGTGACGATATTGAGTTCCTTTTGGCTCTGTTTAGACTGTACCACTTCACGCTTGATTATTTTATCTACTACCCCACAACAAACAAAAATATATATAAATACAAAGAAAGCCTTAAAATATTTGGGGAAAAGCCTATTGGCAATGAAGAAGATATTATTAAACCATTGTATGTTTTTGGTCAAACCCCACCTGATGTAAAGATTGATTCAAAAATTGACCAAAAAAGCATACAAAATCTCAGCGAAATTGAAACAGTTACTCAAGAGCACCTACCGAATCAAAAAGTATTCGTATACAAAAACAATCTTCTCATAACAGAGTTTTTTAATTTTAACTTCAAAACAGTTGCACTTGATAATTCTAAACTGAAAAATATTTCCCTCAAAAAAGGCTTCTTTCAAAATCTGGATTACGAAGCAGCAGAACTAATCCGCACAATAATTCGTAAGTTTGACAATTCACAAAATATCAGTGAAGTCTTTTTGCAAGACATAGTAAAAAAAATTCATGAATTTCAAAATATAACTCAGCGGAAATTTATTATATACCTCAAATTTTTGGTGAATGTGAAATACTGTGGAACCATAAAAAACTATCTGAACTCTTTTTTGCTAAATTTAGATAGCTGCACGTCAGAAATGTTCACCTCTATCGTAAAAGAGACACGAGAAGACAGCACTCTAAAACCTGTAGAAAAATATTTTTTTTATTGGCAGCTTATACGCTTGGACTTTATCAAGCCAAAAGAAAAAAAGCCAGACTACAGTCAGCTTTGGCTTCTCTATAGAGACATATACACTAACTATAAATCTTCTTTGCCCTCCCTAGAGTTTATCTCCAAGGAAAAAAGAAATAAAAATCTGATTGTTATTTTCACAGCACAGTTTTTAAGTGAGCATCATGCCCCTACAAAAGTTGTGCTAGACAGAGCTTATCACCTCATAAGAGACTTAAACAAAGAAGTGGTTATCATCAACACAACAGAAGTCCTGACAAAAAAAGGGAAAAAACCTTTTTACAACACAATTGTGGCAAATAAGATAGAGCAATATTCTCACATAAACAAGATACAGTACAAAGACATCGCTATCCCCTTTTATCAGTCAGCAACAGACATGCCAAACGAAGTAGAGATGATAAATATTTTATCTATCGTCCAAAACCATAAACCTTACCTTATACTAAGCTTTGGCTCTGGAAATCTTTTGGCTGATTTATGTTCAAATATAGTAACGTCTGCTTGCTTCCCCCTGACCTCAGATATCCCGATTAGTGAAAGTCAAATCAAAATCCAACGTTCAAAACTTGCAATTGAAGAAAAACAAATACTTCAAGAGCTAAAAATTGATCCTGAATCTATAATTATTTTTCATCTTAAACTAAAAAACATAGTCTCTAAAGCTCAATATTCAAAAAAAGATTTTGAACTACCAGAAGATAAATTTCTTATATGCGTTATTGGAAATAGACTTACGGAAGAGATTACAGAAGAGTTTATCTCAATGTTGAATGATATAATAGAGTATAACACACATATAGTATTTATAGGTAACTTTAATAATTACAATAAAATGACTAATAACTTTCCTAATTTAAAAAACAACTCTACACTACTAGGCTTCCAGGAACATTTATATGATGTTATGAAACTTTTTGATTTTTCTGCAAATCCTGGAAGAACTGGTGGAGGTTCAGTAATCTATTTCCTGATGCACTCCATACCAATTACAACACTGAATTATGGAGATGTACATACAGCATCTAAAGGCTTATTCAGTGTAAATTCATATGATGAGATGAAGGGTGCTATTATTAAAAATATCACGGATAAAAAGTATTATCATAGTCAAACTATACTTGCTAAAAAAGTGTATAAAGAACTAGGCACGGTTGATAGTGAAATGAAAGAGCTCCTAAATAAAATTTATTTAAACAAAAACTTTCAATAAACTAGTGTCATGATTGTTTAATCTTTCCAGGAGGTTATACGCAAACATTCATCTGTTGAAGTCTCAACAAGTGCCCTCCAGAATCAAGGTCTAAAAAATTCAGAGATCATCGCTTAACAGGCTTTAAACGGTATATCTCTCTGAAAGTTATTGCAAGAAACCTGCAGATTCTTGGACAAGGCTTGTAGCAAAAAGAACTCCGGTGGCAAAAAAAACGAGTCGCCGCCTTATATTTTCTGTTTTTAGGGATAAGTGCGCTTAAAATTGGAGAAAATTTATAAAAAAGCAACTACAAATCCTTATTTTAAAATTTTATAACTGTTTTTCAATTTTCGATTAATAATTTTTCTGAAAATTTTCTAAAATTTAGGGTTTTCGTTCAGCAACTAATTAATAAAGGTAATTAACAAAACTAAAAATCAGTCCATATATTTTTTTAAAGCTTTTTTAATTTCACCGAACGTAGCTGCATTATTATTACGTGTTATTTGAAACTGTTCAGGACCGTCATATTTAAATTCAGACATACCTAATTTTTCAAGTAAATGGTCAAAAATTACTTTGGGATTTTTGCAAAAATCTTCATATTCAACAACAATTTTTCTGGAAGGATCTACATTGGATAATCCCTTTTTTACAGCTCTGTTTATATAGTATAATTGGCCAGCAGATTGAGTTACTGGATCCAAATCTTTT
>JBNJGP010000169.1:0-3825 GCA_051747805.1 Candidatus Muiribacteriota bacterium | reverse complement strand
GCACCTTTTGTATGGCCGAAAAGTTCACTTTCAAGAAGTGTTTCAGGAAGTGCTCCGCAGTTAACTTTTATAAAAGGTCCGTCAGCTCTGTCAGATGCCTTATGCAGCTCTTCAGCCAAAAGGTCTTTTCCTGTGCCTGTTTCACCTGTTATTAAAATAGAAGCATCGCTCTGGGCAAGTACAGGTAGAAGTCTGTAAACTTTTTCCATTTCAGAGCTTTTACCTATTATGCTGGAGAATGTATAATTTTCCTTTTCCTGGCGGCTTTGTTTTTCCAGGTTTTTTATATCGCTTATCAGGAGAATATATCCCTGGAGATTGCTGTTTTCATCTTTGATTTTTGAAAAAGTTATTTTAACAGGAATTTTTTGTCTGTTTGAGTTTAAAATATCTGTTTCAATCTGTTTGCCGTTTAATTCTTCTTTTGCTTTCAACGGACATCCATTAGTGCAGAGGCTGCATCTGAGAAAATATCTGCAGGGTATGCCTTTGCTGGTATTGTATAATCCTCCTGTAACCGATTGAGCAGCTGTATTAAAAAAAACAACATTAAGATCAGTATCAAGGATTACAATTCCCTGTGAGACTGAATCAAGAATAGTTTCTGTATCTGTTTTTTTGCTGAAAAGCCCTGATGTCAGCAATTTAGACCCTTTCAGATTCATAAAGCCTTCTTAATCATTAATATTTTTTTATATACGGAAAAAATCTTTTATTAATGATTGTTTCAATTTATGAACCAGTTTTGTCAAGAACTCTTTTGTTGTAATTATTTTTTACCCAATTTGTTCTGGTATTGATTTAATTTAGCTTCCGGCTCTTTTTATAAAGAGGTGAGGTTCTTTTTTTAGAGCCGGAAGCATAAAGGGTTTTCTGTCATAGAAGTTTCAGATTATTTAAATCAGTTAGATATTGGACAGAAAACCGAAATTTTTTAAGCACTGTTAAGTTTTGATTGTCTTCGGGAATATCCTGATTCTAAATTTTTCTGTTTAGATGCCTGCTTTATTATGTTTGATAATTCTTCTTTGTCTACGGGGCTGATAATGTAATCAAAAGCTCCGGCTTCAATTATTCTGACAGCCTTATATAATGAAGGATCCTCGCTAATTATTATTACTTTAGTGAAAGGTTTTAGTCGCAATATTTTTTGCAGGTAAGGCTCGCAATCCTCTCCGTTTTGAAAATGAGCGACTATGCAGTCTGGATCTATTTCAAATGCCAGTGATATAAGGTTTGTAACCGATGCTTTTGTCATGGAGAACTCTTTTTTATCAAGGGGTACTTCATTGGTGTTGCAACCTTTTTCTTTGATGTATAGAACTTGAACTTTTTTATTAAGCTCACCAGCACCCTTGTATTCATTATTGCTGTCATTTTTTGAATATTTAAAGGGTGTTTGTTTTATATTTTCTAGATTTGGGTTGCTTCCCGGAAAAACATTTTCCGGATCGTTTGAATCAATGTATGAATCGATTTTATTGTTTTTCATTTATATTCCTTTTTTGTATTAAATGTTTTTTTAATACAAATTTTTCGGTTTACAAGTTTTTATGTTTATATATTGAAGCAACAGGCGTGCCATTTTTGGATTGTCCTTTTTTATAACCCTGAGTCTTTGTATCCTGCTTTTAGTGAGAGTGCTTAAAAAGTATATGTTTTTTTTATTGAGTTTTAGAAAGCCTTCTTTTTGCTGATATTGTAATTTTTATACAGCCTTGAAGATCTGTTTTAATGAAATAATTGCAGGTTCAGGGGTTTTTTAATTTTTTTTGTTTTCTTTTTGAAACAAAAAAAAACAATCGCTGGCTTTTAGATGAAACAGTCAATACTGAATTCTTTTTGATCCAAGGTTTTTAAGCTTGTTTTAAAGTATAAATATGTTTCAATAAGTTTCAGTAGCTGGAACGTTTTTTTGTTTATTCACTGGTATCTTTTTTTTTAAATTTCTGGAACGCTGTATTCTGGATTATTTAACAAGTGAATCTGATAGAATCAGTAAAGTAATAAATATTGTTTTTAATAGACTGTATTAAATCCCTTAGAAATAACCCATATTCCAAACTACTTCTTTTTTAGTTAAGTCTAAACACTCCAATCACGGTCATTTCAAAATTTTCAGCCTGGTAATCTTTTATTAAATATTAATTTTTTAAAAACTTTGTTTACCCATCTGCAGAGACTAATTTCTTAGTCATCTAAAAAGAAATCAGCTTTTAAAAAATATAAGTTTCTACCCTTAATTAATTTTTGGCTCAGTAGTTGCTTTATTATGAAATGAACCAGGTAAATTAAGGGGTTTGGTGAAAAACCTCTTTTAAAGCGACTTATATAAATTAAAGCTGGGAGGTAAGAAAGAATGACCACTAATGAAAAAACTGCTTTTGAAAAAGCAGCATTTGACTGGAAACGTTTGTTTTTCATGTTGCTTGGTGTAGCTCTTTTTGCAGTTGTGTATTATGCGCCCCCGTGGCCGGATGCTGTTGATCCAATGGGGAAGCACTTTGAATTGTCCAGGGAAGCCAAGGGGGCTTTGGCTGTTTTTCTCCTTGCCGGAACATGGTGGGTTTTTGAAGTTGTTCCTATAGGAATAACAAGTATAGCTATAGGAGTGCTTCAGGCTCTTTTTCTCATACGACCTGCAAAGGTAGCTTTCAAGGATTTTATGGATCCGTCGGTTCTATTTATTTTTGCATCTTTGGTAATAGGTATGGTTTTTACAAAAACCGGTCTTACAAAACGTCTTGCATATAAGATGCTTTCCATTGTAGGTGAAAAAACCAGTATGATTTATTTAGGGTGTTTTGTTGTTACTGCACTTCTGAGTCATATAATGGCTCATACTGCTGTTGCCGCGACAATGTATCCTCTTCTTCTGACAATCTACGGAATGTATACAGACGAAGAGACGCCTACAAAATTCGGTAAAGGTCTTTTCATAGGTATGGCTTTTGTAGCCGGTGCAGGAAGTATTGTTACTCTTCTCGGTGCTGCAAGAGGCGCAGTTGCAATCGGTTTTTATAATGATATTGTAGGAAGAGAGATTACATTTTTTGAGCTTTCATATTATATGTTTCCCATAGGCTGGGCTATGGTTTTTATATTATGGGGTTTTTTCATGTTTTTTTTCAAACCTGAAAAAAAGTCTATACCCGGATTAAAGGAAAAATCGAAAAAACTAAGCAAAGAAATGGGTCCGCTCTCACGTAATGAAATATTAGCAGCTGCTATTGTTTTAAGTAGTGTTGTTGTTCTCTCAATAAGATCTTTTATTCCGGCTTTACAGCCAATTGATAAATCGGCCATATTACTTATTTCAACTCTTTTATTTTTTGTTTTCAAGCTTCTTGACCTTGACGATCTTGAAGCTATTCCCTGGAACATTATTCTACTCTTCAGCGGCGCTATGAGTATAGGTTTTTGTCTTTGGGAGACAGGAGCTGCAGAATGGCTTGCCATAAACTGGCTTACACTTTTTGAAAATTCTCACTGGTTTGTGTTTGTTATGGGCATAGCCTTTTTTGTAATGATGATGACTAACTTTATTATGAACGTAGCTGCAATTGCTATTTCTCTTCCTGTAGCACTTGTCATTGCGCCTTATCTTGGAGTAGCTCCTGAAGTAATAGTTTTTGCTTCACTTGTTACTGCTGGCATGCCTTTTCTGTTTCTTGTAGGTGCAGCACCAAATGCAATAGCTTATAATTCAGGTCAGTTTACCACAGGAGAGTTTTTTAAATACGGTATTCCTGCAAGTGTTATTCTTATGGTTGTTGTTGCTGTGGCTGTTCTTCTTGTTTGGCCTTTACTCGGAATGCCGATACT
>JBNJGP010000168.1:0-3837 GCA_051747805.1 Candidatus Muiribacteriota bacterium | reverse complement strand
CTTTGTGCAGATAAAAATTCATCGATAATCCTGCGGTTTTTCTCAAATACATAATCCCTTACCTTTACAATTTTTTCCAGTGGATTATTGCCCACATCTTTGTAATCCTTGCAGTTATCCAGGACATTAATACGCTGATTAGCAAACAAGTAAAGCGTATGCTTTAATCTGTAGAATTGTTCCAGGTCATTTTCTGATAATGTGTCATTTGTATCCATAATAAATATTATGTAAAATTTATTATAAATAATTTTTTAAAATGCAAAAGGATAGCCCTTGCATGATTTTTCTATAATAATTGTTAAGTAAAGTTAATGATTTTTGGCTAAATCGTTAAGTATAGTGAACAGTTTCGCCTGCAGCTATTATAAGCTCTTTAAAGCTTATGCTACTTTTACAATTGTTTCCCTTATTTCCTTTATTTTGGTATCAGAAAGTGAATTAAAAAGAACTTTACATTCTAAGACAAAATCAGTCACTTTTTTTTGGTCTAATTGTTTTGGTTTTTTCAAATAATACTGCACATCAATTCGTATTTTCTTAAGCTGAATCATGAACTCCTTATAATCACTAAGCCCTATACAATCCATAAGCTCTATGCTACAATCATGAATCTCGCATTTTATGCCAATTTTTTGAAGCAGTGCATATAAGGCATTATAACAAGCATAATAACCAACTATATTTTTCCATTTTGGAGAGCTTTTTTGTATATCCCCCATATCAACTTTTGATTCATGCAGATAGACTTTAGCTAGCCTGTTATTAGGCTCTATAAGTTTTATCCCCTTGTCTTGCTGTAAGCACCATTTTAGCTTATCCATTATACACCTCAATAAATGTTTTTACAATTTCCTGGGTTTTACCTATTGTTATATGGTTGTCTGCAATCTCTAAAGCAAGAGCCTCTTTGTTTTTAAGCCGTTTTTTAAATTCTTTAAGCGTTGCATTCTGGCTGTGGATTAAAACCGGAGCAAAATCAGTGTCTAATTCTTTGCTTGTAAGAAAAACAACGTCTAAGTCATTGCCTTTGTTTTCTTTTGCATATGAGCCGAATATTATCTTATCTACTTTAAAAGATTCCAAGTACTCAGCTAATTTTGGATTCTCTTTGTAAAATTTCATTGCCTTGTAGTCTTCCAAAAATATTAGAAGATAAAACGAGAGCACATCATCTAAATCAATATAATAATGCTTATTTCTGCCAGTCTCAGTAAATTTCAGAAGGCTTTCTTCTGCTGCTTCTTTTAGTTTCCTTGCGACTGTTCTTTTTGGGATATTTGTTTCATTTGAAATTTCCTGTGCATTCTTTCTTTTAGAATAATTAAATGTAAATCTTGATAAGATTTCAAGCATATGGCCATCAAATTTATGCCAAATTTGTCCCATATAAGCCAAAAAAGACTTACTATATATAAATTTATTTATTTTGAAAGTTGTAAAATTGATTTTTCCCAAGATATTGCTAAGAAAAAATCATTTATTTTTATACCCTATTTATGAATGTCTATTGACTAGTGAGTTTAGCAATTTTGTAATCTTAAGTTGTTAAGCCAGGTGGAGGGGGCATCCTAAATAATATATTTTTTTATTGAGGTTAAACCTTCAGAAACAAAGCAAAAATTAAAAAAGTAGGGAGCCAATGGTTAATAATTGTTAAGTGAAGTTAATGATTTTTTAGAAAATTGTTAAGTGAAATTAATGATTTTGAAAAGATTTAAATAATAAGGTATAGTTTCAGTTGGCCATGGAAGAAAATATTTTATACTGGAACCCTTGGTGGAGAAGCGGTTTCAGTGGATTTGATTTTAAGGAAAGAGAGGCTTTTAAGGAATTACTTAAACTATTAGGAAAAAAGGAAGCAATATTTTTAACAGGCGTCAGAAGAGCAGGGAAGACAACCACAATGTATTATATTATACAATATCTTTTGAAAAAAACAAAAAAAGAAAACATATTATACATTAACCTTGATGATGAAGTTTTGCAGTTCCATAAACTCGAAGAGATATATTCAGTTTATAAAAAACTATTTCCAGACCTTAAAGGCAAAATATATATCTTTCTTGATGAGGTCCAGAATGTTGATGGCTGGCAGAGATGGGTGAAAAATAAGTACGATGGTTTTGAGAACATAAAGTTTTTTATCAGCGGTTCTAAATCAGGTTTTCTAAAAAAGAACTCAGTCCTTATGACAGGAAGAATTATTGAAAAAGAAATATACCCCCTGAACTTTAGGGATTTCCTAAGTTTTAATGATGTTCCACTGAATAAAGTAGATGTTATTGCAAACAAAGAAAAAATTATTGCACATTTCAGGAATTTTTTGCAGTTTGGGGGATTCCCAGAAGTTGTTAAGGAAAGAAAAAAAGACCTAAAAACACTTTTATTAAAAGAGTATTATGAAAATATAAAGAATAAAGATATTGTCACTTATTTTGATATTAAAAATTCAAGAAAATTTGATCGTATGTCACTTTTTCTTGTCTCAAACCTTGGAAAACCATACAGTGCTTCAAAAATTGGAGCTCATGCAGGACTAAGCACAAGCATAGTTGAAAAATACCTGGATTATGCAGGGCAAATGTTTCTTTTTTTACCGCTAAACCATTTTAGTTATTCACTTAAAAAACAAATCACAATGCCTAGAAAAATATACTCTGTAGACAGTGGTTTCTTTGATGCTATATCTTTTCGATTTTCCGCTGAAAAGGGAAGAATACTTGAAAATGCTGTTTTTATTGAGCTATTGAGAAGAGGAAAAGAATTATATTATTTCAGGGAGAAAAACGAGTGTGACTTTTTAGTTTTGGAAAAGGGAAAAGTGGTTGAAGCAGTCCAGGTTTGTTATGAGCTTAATGAAAATAACAAAAAAAGAGAGATTGAAGGATTAAGAGAACCTATGCAAAAATTCAATATTAAAAAAGGAAAGATTATAACATTTGAGCAAGAAGATAAATTAAAAGATATTTCAGTAATTCCTGCATGGAAATTCTTCCTTGAAATTGTTAAGTGAAGTTAATGATTTTTGGATAAATCGTTAAGTATAGTGAACATTTTCGACTGCAGCCATTTAGAGCTTCTGGTCCCGTAATAAATTCTTTTATTTGGTGATTTAAGCATGACTTTTATTTAATACACTCTTTTTGCCGAAATACTTAAATATAACAAACATTTATGTTATGAAATGACCCTTTCAGATTTTCTATCAAAAAACAAAGAGCAGGCGAAGAAGCTATTTACTGAAAAAGAACTTCAAATAATACATAAACAATTACAGGGAGAAAGATTAACACAGCCTGAAAAAAATGTTCTTTCAAGGAGTGTGAGAAAAAAACTAAAGGTTATTGAGGACCTTGCAGAATTCAAAGACGAGTTCAGATTAAAAAAGAACCAAGATAACCTGCGCCTTATTGAAAGAGCTGTTGAAGTAATCCTTGAGGACAGGCTAAAGGATAAGATTAAGGCAATATTACTTTTCGGCTCAACGCTTGGGACTATGACAAAAAGGTCTGATGTTGATATATGCGTTCTTTTCAGCAAAATAACTCTAAAAGAAGCTACAGAATTCAGGATAAGGGTTAGTGGAGAGCTTTCAGCGAGACTGGATATCCAGGTATTTAACACACTTCCTGAAAAAATAAAAAAGGAAATTGCAAAGAACCATATAATTTTATACAAAAACAACTTTGACAACGTGAGCTTTATCACAAATACAATTAAAGACCAGGATCATTTTATAAGAAGAAAAAACATCCTTGAAACATGAGAATAAAAGACAAAATCCAGGAGATTGAAAATTATCTCAAAGAGTTAAACACAATACTTCCAAATAAC
>JBNJGP010000167.1:0-3837 GCA_051747805.1 Candidatus Muiribacteriota bacterium | reverse complement strand
TCATTCTCAAAATATATTCTATTTGCTTTTATAAAACCGTTAAATTCCTTTTTAACTTTTTGCCTTTTTAAGTTATATAATTTTTTATATCCTTTTATATCCATTAATCTAGTATGTTGTTGTAAAAATTCCCAAGCTTCTTTTGGTTTCATAACTTTCAATATCCCTTTTTCTTTATACCGTTTTGTTAAAATTAATTTTAAATATTTTACCTCTTCTTCTGTTAAAATATATTGTTTTTTAGCTCCTTTGGTTTTAAGATTATGCTTTATACCACATAAAAAGACATTTAAGTTATCTATAGTTATCTCCGCTTCTCTGGCTAATTCAGCTTTTATATCTTTTATTTTTTTTAAATTATTTTTTTTACCTAAATTTATTATATTGTAATTGTCATCTAAATATATTCCTTTTTCTTGCATATCTTCAACAATTTTCCCTTTTTCTGCTGATAATATAGATAATTTATCTTTATTCATTCCTTTTATGGACTCAAAAGTTTCATCTATATAGATCAATTTTCCCACTCCTCCATTATGTTTGGAAATTTTTCTCTAAGTATATGTTTAATACAGTGTGCATATTCTCTTATTTCTTTTTGTGCGTGTTTATCTGTTCTAAGTTTTAAAAAGTGCATCCAAGCTCTAAGATTTGCGGAAATATACGCTGTTGAATACATACCTGTTCCTAGAACGGCTCTTGCTTGTTCTCTTTTTACCCCATTATTCATTAATTCTACGTAATTTCCATAGCTTTGTTCGTATGATTTTTGAATCTTGCGTCTTTCTTCTGGAAAACTGTTAGGAATATACCATTCTGGTTCTGTGTTTACATATCTACCACTTATTTCGTTATATGAGAATCCTATTCTGTGCCTAAACCACTGTCTAAACACAAATATTGGTGCTTTTACTTTTAGCGTTGCCCCTGCGTGTTCAAAAGGACTTCCATAATTTTCGTGTTTCATAATTTGCCTTAATACTCTTTTTATGTTTGGGTTTTTGTTGTTATAGCTTATTCCAGCAGTTTTGGCTATTAGTTCTTCACTCCCCCAAAATTGCTTTAATTGTATATACCCTTTGTCTAATATTTTCATTTAATCCTCCTTTAAATAATATCCGTTTCCTTTTAGAATAAAATCTGCGTTTTGATATGTTCTTTTCATTTCTTCCCCACATTCGCATGTTATTTTTGCTTTTCTGTATTCTAGAATCGTCATTTTTTTTAGTATAACTTTATTACAGTGTGAGCATTTATATGGATATGTTGGCATTATATTTCACCAAAAGGATCTTCATCTGGAGTTTTAAGGTCTTCTTCTATAATTTCACCGTTAAATTCGTCTTTTTTGTCTTTTGTTTGTAAAAATTTCACTGTGTTTATAACTACTTCAAAATCTCTGCGTTTGTTTCCGTTTTTATCTTCCCATTTGTTTATTTGAGGGGTTCCTTCAACCATTATTAAATCGCCTTTTGAAGTGTATTTATCTAAAAGCTCGGCTGTTTTCCCGAAACAAATACCGTTAAAAAATTCTGTTTTTTTGTTATCTCCGTACCCGTTATCTGTTGCTATTGTTATTTTTCCAAGTTGTTTACCTGTACTTGTTGTCATTATTTCAATATCTCTTGTTAGTCTGCCTATTGCGAAAAATTTGCTATACATTATTTTTCCTCCTTAAAATAATTTTCTATTTTTTTAATGTGTTCAAACAAAAATTCTAAATCTTTTTCTTCGTAAGCATCAAATTCGTTCTTTAAACCACTTATTATTATTAATTTTAACATCGCGTGATAATAAGTCGTAAAATTTGAATTTTTAGCTGATCTTTTATATATTTTTTTCTTTTTCAAAAATTCTGTTACTCTAATCATTTTAAATCCTCCTTTTAAATATAAAAAAATAAGGAGCTAAGACTGTTAAGTCTTAACTCCCTACGTTATTATTACGTGGTTTATGGTTTAATGATATTTTTCTACAACATCTATAATATTTATTAAACTTGTGTATTTATAGTTTATCCAAAAATCTGCTTTACTAGATTCTGGATTTTCTTCTAACAATTGCTTAGATTTTTCTGTATATTTTTTGTAATTTTTAGGATTTCTTTTTTCTAATTTTTTCATAAATTTGTTAAATTCTTCTATTTTTTCTTTTCTCAATTTTTCAGCCCAATTAATTTGTTTTTGTGTTCCAGTTAAATTTGTCATTTTAACTCCTCCTTTTATTTTATGTTCCCGACTTCTGATATAATTATATCACCATTGTTGATATATATATAATCTGATTACAGTCGTTTATGATTAAATATTATCAATTATTTGTAATTGTGGGCTTAAATCTAACTCTATACTAAAAATTAATGATTTATATCAATATCAAAAAAACTTGAATAAGCAAGATAAAAGCCGAGAAAAGCCTTTCCAACTGCCCCGTTTCTGTTCTTTTCTATTAAAACTTCTGTTTTGTCTGGAACGTTTTCTTGCAATTCTTCATCTCCTTTTTTGTAGTATGAATCTCTATACATAAAAAGAATTTTGTTTGCATCTTGTTCTAAAGATCCACTATCTCGTAAGTCTGACAACATAGGGCGTTTATTTTCCCTTTTTTCAACTGCTCTTGATAATTGTGAAACTGCGTAAATAACTACATCTTCATCGCTTGCAATATTTTTAAAACTCCTTGAAAGTCTTGATATTTCTTTGTTTGGGTCATAGCCATCGATAGTTAATCCTATATGGTCGAAATAGAAGTTTTCTATTCCATATTTTCTTTTGTTTCTTCTTACTTCTGCTCTGTAAAATAAAGGGTCATACGACCGTTGCAAAGTAATATATATAGGCAGTTGCTCTATTTTTAAAGCAGTTGAAATTAATTTTTTCTTTTCTTGTTCATTTATATATCCATTTTTTATTTTTTGTGAATTTATTTTTGAATAGCTTGATATGATTTTATTTCTTATTTCCTTCTCGCTCATTTCCCAACTAAACAACATAACAGGGTATCCAGCTTCAGCTTGTTTAATCATTTGATTAATTGCATAGGTACTTTTCCCCATTGCTGGTCTGCCTGCAAGAATAACTAAATCTCCTTTGTCGTATCCACCTGTGAAATGGTCTACATTTTTGAATCCACTGGTTATTCCATTTATTTTCCCATTTCTATATAATTCAATCGCTTTATCTAAATCATTTGGAAACTGCATCATAATGTCATTAAACTCAAATATATTACTCGTTTGTATTTCAGATAAATCTTGAATAGTATGTTCTAATTCTTCTATAATTCTTCTTGAATCAAATCCAGTATGTTCAAGTTCAGCCATTTTTTGTTTTAATTTTTTTTGGAAGTATTTTTCTTTTATTTCGTTAACTGCATAATCATAGTCAAAAAAAGTTGGTCTTTGTCTAAGTATATCTGAAAGATAATTTAATTCTATTCCAAGTTTTTCAGATATATATATTTGGTCTATTTGCATATTATTCGCATATAGATCCTTTATTGTGTCTACAATTTTGCCAAGTGTTTTATTTTCAAAAAATATCCCTTCAACTTGGCTTATATCTTTACTTTCATCAGTTAACAATTCAGCTACAATTCCGTATTCTTGCATCATATCAGCTCCCTAATATCTTCTATAAAATCCTCAAAAACATCATCAGAGTTCCTTGCCATGACTTCAAACAAATTTATTTGTGCTTTTATCATTTGTTTTGTCATTAACCCGTCATTGTATTTTTCTATATCATTAAGTAAATTAAAAAATGCTTTTTCTACTTTTACATCTCTCATATTTTATCCCCTCATTTTGATTTCAGTTCCGTCGCTTTGCTTATATGT
>JBNJGP010000166.1:0-3894 GCA_051747805.1 Candidatus Muiribacteriota bacterium | reverse complement strand
AAGGGAGCTTCGAAAATAAAATAAATTTAAGAGGCATAGATGAGAAAAAGTTATCAATTGCAGATGCTATCTTTAATAAATACAGTAACTCAATAGAAATTTATGACAAAATTGAGAAAGCTATTGTAAAATACAATACTTCAGGAGAGCAACAAGCTTATATTAAAACAGGTAAACCTTGTCATAATTTTTGTGCCCTGAATAAAAATAAATACGCTATATATTCAAATAAGTTAAGAATAAATGATAACAGTTTGAATCACGACCTACATTATATCGACAAGCAAGGAAATATTATCAATTCGTTCTTGAGTTATGACACCTCTATTTATACAGACGGTCAAAATAATAAACGAATTTCCGGAAATCATAGATTTGCCATTCGCCAAATTAAGGAAAAACATTATTTAGCCGAATTTTATAACGATACTATATACCTATTGGGAAAACAGCAACCCATACCCCGATATAAAGTAAAAAACTCTAATCCTATTCCTTCCGAACAAAATAGATTCCCTAAAACAGATAAGCATTTTGAAAAAATAAATAAAGGTAATTACATTCATGGATGTCACATATTTTATGAAAATGATGATTATCTTTTTATTCTTGCTGTTAACAATTTTAATAAACCCGAAGGTGTTAAATACTATCTTTGGGATAAAACAACAGAAAAAACGACTTTACTTGAAAATTCTAAAAATAATTTTTCTTATCCGGTTTGCACATCTAAAGGGAAAATTTACTCATTCAAACACCCTATGGAAATGTCAAAAAAAGAGCGAGAAAAACTGGGAGTTAAACTTGACGACAACCCTTTTGTTATTGAATATAATGTTACTCTTTAACAACAGAGATAAATAGGTATGCGCTTAACCTACATAGTCATCGTGAAAATAATAATGAAAAAAGATACATCATCTTCTAATAATAGAAGTATTTTCTTAATGAAAAGTTTGCTCAAAATGTAGTTGCATAAAATCTTAAATAATAAGACTTGTCTCTTTTCAAGGCCAGGGAGTTTACGTTGACAATTAACTGTTTTTTAATTGCTCAGCACAGTTATTGCAATTTTATTTCGACCACGATTTAAACAATTTATTGTTGAAGAATAAATTAAAAAAGCACCAATAAAATATGCCACACTTACTATGAAAAAGTTGTATGTGACGGAGATGCATATCATTGCGAGCGTTAATTTAATTTTTAAATACTGCGGCTTGATCAGTGAATTCAGGTTTGTTTTTATTTGAGAAACGCTGGCATACAAAACTGTAATTCCGATTCGTATAATTCGCTTACAAACCGACACTTAACTGCTAATTATAAGGCTTTTTCCCTGGGAATCATATCTAAAAGATTGAGTGAAAATCAACCTCCTAAAATGCTATCTTCCGGGGTTTTAGTCTATTTTTTAGCATATGTTTAATTGATTTTTATATATTTAAAAACAATTACAAGGGGATTTTTTAACCCTTAATTCGTATTATTAATAAGAAACGAACAGTTAATTAAATATGAGAAGCTATATTATCTTTTTTATTCTTTTAGGAGTTTTAAACAGTTGCTCCCCCCCTGAATATAAAGCAATAAAAATGGCTGGCAAGAATAAAAAGGAGTTGCAGAAAGTACTGGATCATTTTAAAAAAGATTCCTCCGTAAGACTCCAGGAAGCAGCTAAATTCTTAATAAAAAACATGCCTAAAAATTTTTCTGCAGATACTTCGACATTAAGCTCCGTCAGGCCGTTTTTACCAGAAGCATGTAGTTTGTATGTTAATGAAGAACATTCGTTAATCGACCTCAAGTGGGAAGAGTATAAAAACAAACAAAAAATTGCACCTCAATATTTCGATTACCACCCAGATTATAAAATCATACAAGGTGACTTCCTGATTGAAGATATTAAACTGGCTTATGCAACATGGATAAAAAATCCCTTCAATAAAAATGCAAGCTTCAATGATTTTTGTGAATATGTATTACCCTATAAAAGAAAAAATGGTTTACCGATAGAGTCATGGCGAAAACATTTTTTAGAGAAACCCCCGGAGCATTTCTACAATTTCAAAGACATACCCCTTATTGTAGCTTGTGATAGTCTTCTATTTCACTACAAAGATTTAAAGCACAATAAATCTCAACTTTCAGATCTTCCCCTTCTGAAAATAGAAGATTTTGAAACATTGAAACGCGGTAATTGTGAAACTAAATGCTGGTATAACTCTATGCTTTTCGCGGCTCATGGCATCCCATGTGCTATTGATTTTGTGCCAGCCTGGGGCAATAGAAATGCATCTCATTCCTGGAATGTTATTATTAAAAATGGCAAGTCACATGCTTTCGAACCATTTTGGGAGCAAGATAGATGGAAATACAAACGTATTTACAATAATGAATCATTTGATGATAGATGGGGTGAATTTCGGTTACCAAAGGTTTACCGCCACACTTATTCATCTCATAAAATAGAACCAATAGTTGATTCAAGAGTAAAACTCAGGAACATTCCTCCACTATTTCGGAATATTAAAAAAAAGGATGTTTCTGATGAATATTTTAAAACCTATGATCTGGAAATAACACTGGATGAAAACATGCCTGACGACACCTATTATTGCTACTTATGTGTTTTTGGTTATAATGATTGGCATCCTGTTCAGTGGGGCAAAATAGAAGGTGCCAAAGTGCAATTTAAAGGCATGGGCAAGGATATTGTTTATCTGCCATGTTACTACAAGAGTGGAGAACTTATTCATGCTACAGATCCTTTTCTTCTAAATTCACAGGGAGATTTAGTTCAATTGGAGGCCAATTCAACGAGAAGTCAAAACATAGTTTTGAATCGGGTAAATTTCCAGTCCCCGAAGAATGCCACTGGAATAAATATTTTGGGGGGAAGCAGAATTGAGTTCTCTGAAAAATCAGATTTTGAAAAGCCTAGTCAAATTTACACCCTACCTGACACAATGCTGTGTCAAATGAACCTCCATCGCCTAAATAAAGCCATAAAAGGGAGGTTTATCAGAATCATCTTTCAAGGGGAAATTGCTGAATTATCAGAACTTAGTTTTTTTCAGAAAACAGCTGACGACACTCTGGCTCGCTTAAATGGAGAGATTATTTGCTCTGAAGACATTGAAAAATCGAAAGCTAAAAAAGCTTTCGATCAATTGATAGCAACTGATTTTACCACTCATTTACACAAAGACGAGAATTTATCTGAAGAAAAACAACTATGGGTGGGCCTAGATTTAGGAAAATTGACCACGATAGATGCTATTGGCTATTCTCCAAGAGTTGGAAGCAACCTTTATAAAAAGGATCCATTTGAATTGTTTTTCTGGAAAGATGGCTGGCGTTCATTGGCGATTAAGCAAGGAACTGGAAATAATATGATTTTCAATAATGTTCCAGATAACGCATTAATGATGTTGAAAAATAAAAATTGGGGACAAAGAGGGGCCGAACGAATTTTTATCTACAAGAATGGTGAACAGAAGTGGTATTAATAAAAATTCATCAATACCTGACCGCTAGATTTCCAGTTAGTCATGGTTGGTCATGCATTTGTCACGCTTATTTTTTGTATTAAACTTTGGTTTTTAGTCACTTTGAAAACCGAAGGATTATACCTTTTGTCCCTTGATGGGCAAAAGTGCAATACCAATGGCAAAGCAGGAAAAGTTGTAGAACAAAAAATACACTTAAAATTGTTGCTAAAATGGCTCAATAAATTTCAGCATATCAAAGAGGTAAAGGAAATTCTGAAAGAGATGAAACCTTTGACAAAAGAAATGCGCTCTGTTGAGATAAAGTATGAAGATGTTGCCCCCCTTTAATACTGTCGACATGGATGGGAATAAAACCACTTATCAAATGGAAAAAAGCATC
>JBNJGP010000165.1:0-3901 GCA_051747805.1 Candidatus Muiribacteriota bacterium | reverse complement strand
GCAGATTATTGTCGGAGAAACTTTTCAGGCCAAAAACTCCACTAGCCTGTTATTATTAATGGAAGACTTGAGGACGGGCTTGCCGGAGGTATTTGTCAGATTACTTCTAATTTGTACATTACGGCTCTATACGCTGATTTAAACATTGTTTCAAGAAGAGCACATTCAATATATGATTATGAATGGGCCTATACTCCCCCTGGGCTTGATTCTGCCGTTTCCTACCCTTATCTTGACCTTGTAATAGAAAATAGTCTCAAACAATCAGTGCTGATACAGTTTAATTTTAAAGATAATACTGTAGAGACAAAAATTATAGGGCAGTCAGAATTAGCTTATGATGTTGAGTTGGTGAGTGGTAATCCTGTGAAAATCGAATTTGAGACTGAAAAAGAATTTACCGATAATTTAACTGAGGGAAAAAAAGAAATAATACAACCTGGTGTACATGGTTATATTGTTGAAACTTTTAGAATAAGGCGTTTTCCCGACGGCTCAACCGAGAGAGAATTTTTAGCTAAAGATAAGTATAAAAAATTCAATAAAAAAATAAAAATAGGCACCAAACAAGATGGAGGGTAGAAATGAAAAAAAGAATAATAATTTTATTAATAGCATTATTTGCTGTTTTTTCACATTCAGAGGTAGATTTTTATTATAATTTTGATAAGTCGATTGGTTCAGAGGGAAATCAGGAGGGGGAATTTAATTACCCTGTTGATTTAACCAGAGATTCTTTTGGAAATATTTATGTGACTGACTGGAGAAATCATAGAGTTCAAAAGTTTTCAGAAGATGGAAATTTTATTATGGAGTTTGGAAACGCTTCCTCGCCTGAATTAAACCTTCCTATTGGAATTACTGCCGACAGCCAGAATAATATTTTTGTTGTTGATTATGGAAACAGCAGAATAATTAAATATGATGAAAATGGGAACCTTTTATTAACAATTGGAAAAGAAGGAAGAGACGACGGGGAGTTCAGGTCTCCACGCGGTATTTTTTATGATGAGAGAACAGATAACGTTTACGTGGCAGACCATAATAATAATAGAATTCAAATTTTTGACACTGATGGAAAGTTTCAAAAGAACATAAGATGTAAAAATCCCGAAGACAATAAATTTTATCCTCCGCGTTCTGTTTCAAAAGATAGCGAAGGCCATATTTATGCTGTTTTCACAAATTATCATACTGTATGGAAGTTTTCTGCCGAGGGAGAAGTTTTATCACAGTTTGGCTCTAAAGGAAGTACACCGGGAAAGTTTGATCAGCCTAGATACATAGATGTTGATTTAATGGATAATATATATGTGACTGATTATAATAATAACAGGGTGCAGATTTTTAATACAGAGGGGATATGCAAGGCATATTTTGGAGAAGCTGGTAGTGAGCCGGGTTTATTTAAAAGACCTGAGGGAATTTATGTTGATAGAGGGGCTGATCTTTATATAGTTGATGCTGCTAACAGCAGAGTGCAGATTTTTAATTCTTCAGAGCTTGTAAAAAACCGAAGTCTTGCCAGATACTATACTACAAGGAACAATATTGAGCAGGCTTATAAACATCATAAAACTGTATTTGAAATTAATCCAGAGAATGAGTTTTCAAAAAATTATATTTTACAGTACCTTGTAAAAAAACTTGAAGGTTTTTCTAATGAAGAAAAAATAAGAGAAACAGCCCGGAAAATTCTTGAAATAGATAATGAAGAAGTTAATGCTTTAGAGGCACTCGAAGAGCTTAAAGAAAAAGAACTTCAGAGAGAGTGGAGAAAAAAAGTAAGGGTTTTTATTGTGTTGCTTATTATTCTAATAGCTGTTATTATTTTGATAATGGTTTTAAAACCGGAAAAAAAGAATAAAAAGATATCAAAAATGAATAAAATAATAATATGGTAAATAATAATGATTAAATTTTCTTTTGAAAACGAACTTGTATTTCCGTCTCAGAAACCTTATATTACAATACTGTTTAAAATACTTGAGGATATTGGAAATGGATTAAAAAAAATAAATAATGTAAACAAAAGACTAATTGGGGAAGAAATTGATTTTACGGCTTTTTTTGGCTTTGGAATAACAGTTGCTATTGATGAGGCTTTAAAAAATGCTATTGAGCATGGGAATAAAAGTGATGCGATGAAAAAAGTTACATTAAACTATAAAGTTTCAAATGAACAGCTTAAAGTTACTGTGGATGACGAGGGACAAGGATTTGATTATAATAATCTGCCGGAAGTTGTGGCAGAAGAAGAATCTGGAAGAGGATTGCTGTTAATTAGAAACTTCATGGATGAAGTGAATTTTAATCAGGAAGGCAATCAGATAACTATGATTAAATATAGAAAAAAAGGTGAATGAAAATGCTTGATATAATTAAGGAAAACTTGAATGATAATATTATATATATTGAACTTGCCGGTAAGTTAATTTATGATAAGGAAGAAGAAGTTAATTTGACTTTTGAAGAGGTCTTAACTCAGAATAAACATCTTCTGCTTGATCTTTCAAAACTTAATTATGTAAATTCTTCAGGCCTTGGTATTTTTATTAATTTATTAAAGAATATGAGAAAACTTAATAAAAAATTCATAATTATTAATCCGGCAGAAGAAGTAAAAATGCTTTTTGATATAACAAGCCTTGATAAGATGTTTGAAATTGTTAAAACAAAAGAAGAGGCTAAAGATTTAGTTTTATAGAATAATTTTCGCTTATATCATTTTCTGTACCAAATATTCTATCCGGACCCGCAGAAGTGATTGTAAACTCAATATTACCTGCAAAAGGGGCTGTATAAAATAAAATACTATTAATGTTTCCTTTTATTTTCAGACTGTTAATCTCCAGTGCGATTCTCTGATTAGAACTGGAAGCAACATCTAAAGCAAGGTCGGAACTATCAAGGTTAACTGCAAGATATATATTTAATTGTTCTATATTATTAATATTATCCGTGAATTCGCCATAATATTTTCTGGATGAGGAGTTAAAATGAGAAGAATCAATTTCTTTTAAGGCGTGTTCAGCAGGCGAAAAAAGAGAGTAGAAACCTCTTCTGAGTTCTCCGCTGATAATAGGGCTTTCATATACTAAACCAATTTCTCCGATATTTTTTCCTGTTGATTTATTGTTTTCGTTCATGCAGTAGAGTCTGTATTTGAACTCAACATTAAGTTCGCCAGCCTGGAGATTGTAACTGTCGGTTGCGTTGCGATTTAAAGAAAATATTCTAAATAATTTAAGTAAATTACGTGCAGGTGGGTTTGTAGTATTTAAAATAATTCTATCGGGAAGAGTGTAGGTAAAGCTTTCTAGTCTGTAATATGTTCCCCAGGGGTCGGTGCTGAACTTGAAATCATGGACTTCTTCAAGAAATTTCATTGGATTACGTTCGGCAGAATTATCAGAAATTTTAAATTTAGAAGGGCTTTCAAAAACTGGGGGAGCGTATTCAAGAGGAACACGGTCGAAGTTAGATAAGGTCTGACCGATTTCAGTTTCAACAATGTTTTTGCTGTATTTATAATAATATTCCTGTATAAAATGTCTTATACTGCTGAAATCACCTCTTACTTTGGAAATTCTTGCATCTGATATAGATTGAATAACATATGGGACTGCAAAAAGAGAAATAATAGACATTATTACAAGGACAATTAATATTTCTATAATGGTAAAACCATATTTTTTCATAATATGATAATAACAAAAGGGTTCTGGGTTTTCAACCTGAACCTTTCTGCTCCTTACTTCTCACGGCTCCTATCGGCCTCTCACTTCTCACTAGAACCGAAGGTTCGCTCACCGTTCTAATATGTTTTTTAGCTTTTTATTGGGTGTATATTTTTATTATAAAAATATGATATACTTCAAAAATATGAGTAAAATTGCCA
>JBNJGP010000164.1:0-3935 GCA_051747805.1 Candidatus Muiribacteriota bacterium | reverse complement strand
TTATCTTATTGCCGGAGAAAATGCCGGGTCTAAGCTTAAAACTGCTGAGGAGCTTGGTGTTGAGGTTCGGGGTATTGATTTTTTGCTTGAGCAGGTTAAAGTTTAGTTATTACTAAGCTTGGTTTAAAACTCTTTAAATTCTTAATGCTCTCACGGGGGCACGAAGGCACGGAAAAGCCAAAAGGAGAAAGAGTTAAAAGTACAATCTTCCGGGCTCAATCCCCGGTTAGTCTGCTCGCTGTCCGGGGTCGTTTAAGACCGGGCTCGTTGCTGCTCGCTCCCAAGGTCTCCTTGGAAGTGTATACTAAACCATTAAATTTTCATTGGATATTAATTATTTCTATGCAATCCCAATCAAAGATTGGGAACTAGAAAAAAAGAACCAAGCAAGCAACTTATTTTTTTGGGGGAGAATAATTTCAAGAATCTTGACTGTTGACAATGTTTTGAAAATACGCCTAAATCGTATTAATAATAAGCATAATACCCTTGCAAATTACTAAAAGCAATTAAACTTATATATAAATTAAGATATTTTAATGGATAATATTTTTTCTAACTATTTAAACTATATTTTTGATAGAGTCCAAAGATCCGTATTGCTTGTAGATGCACTTAGGCAGAGAGGTGATAATTATTTGCGGAATCAAAATATGGGACAGCAGCCTTTCATAGCATTTAGTTATAAACGTATTCTTGATGGAAGAAATTTCATTAAACCAGTCAATTATGCGCTAATACAGATTATAGATGATAGATATAAATATAACAGTTCAGATAGTGGTAAAGAAAAAAGTACGCTGGCTGATATCAAGTCAAATTCCATAAATCATTCAAAAATGCCAATAGTAATATTTTCTGCACGTTCAGGTGGTGCACCTGGTCTTGAAAGTTCACAGAATGATTCACAAGTTGGCATTGCACTGAAAAATGGACATCCAGTTTATTATGTTGTCTACGAACCTGAACCTATATATGGCCAAACAGTAAAAGATATTTATAATGCAAAAATATTATTTCTTGAAAAAGTAAATAAGCTTCATCCCAAAGCACCACGACCTGCAATTATTGGGAATTGTCAAGCTGGTTGTTCAGCTGTAATCCTTTCTGCAATACGATCAGACTTAACTGGTCCTTTGTTATTAAGCGGTACAGCGCTTTCATTCTGGTCAGGTGTTGATGGTGGTGGTCCATTACGCTATAAAGCTGGGTTATTGGGCGGATCATGGTTTAATTCATTTTTAACAGACTTGGGTGATGGTTTGTTTGATGGTGCACATTTTATTCAGAATTTTAAAAATACTGATCCTGTTGCACAATTTAAGGAATTTTTGGATTTATTTCATTCTATTGATACAAATGTTAAGACTTTCTTGATCTCAGAGATATTAAAAGGTTCATTTTATTTTTTTAATGATGAAGAAATTAACTTTATAATAAGTGAATTATTTGTACGTAATAAATTGATCCAAGGAACGCTAGAGATAGAAGATGGAAAACAAATAGATCTTAAAAACATTAATTCACCGGTTTTTGTTTTTGCTTCGGGTGCTGACAGTATAACCTCTATACAGCAGGCACTAAATTGGATTCATGAAGTATATGAAACTGTCGAAGAAATAAAAATGCACAACCAAGTTATTGTTTATACAATCAATCCAATAATTACTCATTTAGATCTATTTTTGTCAACAGAAGTTATTAAAAAAGAACATCAGGAAATATTTGAAAGCATTGAAATGGTCGACTTTTTATCACCTGGGCTTTATGAGATGGTTATTGATGAAAAATCAAATTCTGATAAATCGAATAGCTACAGAGTTAGTTTTAATGAGCGTGAAATGACTGATATCATGATTTATGATGATGGTCCTGAGAAAGAAGAAGCTTTTAAACATGTTGTTGCCATTTCAGAAATAAATGATAAGTTTTACAGGACTTTTCTAAGCCCATTTGTTAAAAGGTTTACCACGAAAACCACAGCAGAAACTTTTAAGCTTATACATCCTCTACGGGCACAACGTTATATTTTTTCCAGTTTAAATCCATTTGTTAGACCATTTAAAATTTTTTCAGAGCAAGTCCGAAAAAACAGAATCCAAATAGAAGTTAATAATATTTTTAGTATCATGGAAAAGGGTGTAACAGACTTTATAATTGATTCATTAACTCTGTTTGGGGATGCCAGCGACAAAGTACAGGAAGAATTATTTTATAATATCTATTCTAATCCAGCTATGGAGATTCTTTTTGGGAACATCAGTGGCATTAATGATTACCCTGTAATCAAAGAAGAAAAAGGAAGATATGAATACAAAATTTTGAAGGCAGATGAAAAAAAATGGAGAGATCTTTTTGATAAAGGAGGCTATCCTGAAGGTTTAATCCGTTTGATGTTGGTTCTGGCAAGTGTGGACGGAATTGTTAATAAAGCTGATATAACTGCTATGGTAAAAATTATAAAATCTCACAGTATCCTAAAAAATCTGAGTCAGCCTCAATTAAAAAAAATAGCTCTTGAGCAGGCAAGGATTCTTCAAACTGACAGACAAGAAGCAATTCATGCTCTTTCAAAGTTGATTACAACAAAAAAAGATAAAGCCAGCGCAATGAAAATTGCAAAAGAAATTGTATTTACTGACTCTGATCTTGATGAAAAAGATAAGAGAGATTTTAATAAAATAGAAAATTATATTATAAATAAATGTTAAGATTAAATAGGGCATGATTTATGAGTACAGTGACAATAGGAATAACTACAGGTATTATAGGAAGTGTAATATTAAGTTCAATTCTTAGTCCTTTTTGGTATAAAGTACTAATCCCTTTCATTGAAAATTTGATATATAAAGATATCAAAATAGAAAAACGAAAATGGAAAGTTTCCGCTAATATAAATGGTAAGGAAAGTCAAGGAACAATGACCCTTAAAAGAAATGGACACAAAATAAAGGGTGAGGTTATACAAAATTCAAGTAATGAAAAATACATTATTGAAGGAACTTTTCGTAATTTAGTATTAACAGCTACGTATGATCATAAAGAAGATACAAAAATAGCACGGGGCAGCTTAACTTTAATGGCAAAAAATAATGGAAGCATTTTAAAAGGATACTTATCATTTTATTCATGGGAAAATAATGAAATTTGTTCTGGGGAATATATTTGCTCAAAAGATTAAAATTATTCTAAAATAGTAATGAGAAATGGCGTCAATCCTACTCTTGACTCATCTTTTTTCTAAAAGAGTCAAGAGTAGACTTGATAGTCATGTAAAGAACTATTCTTTTAATTCCAGGGAGAATGTTACAGTAATATTTGCATATTATTTAAATAGTATTATGTCCCCGGCATTTCAAGAAAAGAATATAATCGAACAAATAAATTCAGCTGACTCAAAAAGCCGTGCGGCTGATTAGCGACGTTATTAAGCATAGGAAATTCTAGGATATTATGGGATTTGAAGTAATACCTAAGTTAACAGATGTAAAATTGCTAAGAGAAATTAGTAAGGTTGTAATTACTCCTATGCTGATTGCAGCTGTCCTTAATCAATCTGAATTTGCAATTTTTGGTATATCCGTGAATTCATCAGCAAAAGAATCTATACAAATCATTCAGTTTATTGCTGTCTTTTTAATCACCTCCTTGGTGGTTGGATTGGTTGCATGGAGTATACATGACTTAATGCTTTACTTCCAAATTATTACTAATTTTATTGGTTTATCCATTCTCTCAACTTTGTTTCTAGCATTTGGATTTCTTGGAGTATATGGAGAAATTCCCACAATTATTGAATCGCTGGACAAAATGTGGTTTTACACATCTTTTGTTTGTGGTTTCTACCTTTTAGCTAGAATAGAAGATATTGAGAGGTATTTTTCATAACAATGCAAATTAACATAGACAAATAAATGGGGTCAAAATGGGGTCAA
>JBNJGP010000163.1:0-4009 GCA_051747805.1 Candidatus Muiribacteriota bacterium | reverse complement strand
C
This sequence comes from Candidatus Muiribacteriota bacterium, assembly GCA_051747805.1. Taxonomy (GTDB): domain Bacteria; phylum Muiribacteriota; class Muiribacteriia; order Muiribacteriales; family Muiribacteriaceae; genus JBNJGP01. The sequence continues at coordinate 4,008 of JBNJGP010000163.1, read as the reverse complement.
CTTCTTCTCCCAATTTCCTTAAGACTGCTTTTATTTCATCTATTACTTTTTGCTGATCTTTTTTCTCAGACATTCTTACAACTTTTATGATTAAATCTTTTAGTTCCTCAGTTTTTAAGAACCTGACTTTATATTTATCTGTTAAAAAATAGAATCTGAAGTTTCTATTGCAATTGTACTCGAAGATTTCTCATTTACACTGAGACTTAATGTGAATTCCATTTCTTTTTTGGCCGCGTTTATTATACTTTCAGCATTCTTCTTGTCAGGAGTTTTAATTCTCATGGTTTAACTTCCAGGAACCCTTTCAACACAATCCCGTTTGCAATATTTGTAAACAGGCTGGTATTTATCTGTTTCCTGGAAAAAACCGTAAGATTTACAGAAACATTCCTTCTAAACCCAAGAGAAAGTTTGGTGAAATTTTTAATTTCTGTTGAAGTATCCAAAATCTCCACTGCAATATCAAGGTCGCTTGATGAAATATCATCTCCTTTCCTATAGCTTCCGAAAAGAATGATTGCCCTTGCCCCAGGATATTTTTGTTGAATTTTTTTAATGATTCCTGATTGATATACAAGAGATAGATTATAGGGAATTTTTTTTGTAGTGTTAAACTCGTGCTTTTGATTGCAGGAGACCCTCCAAAGATTGCCAATTGTTTCAATTTGTAAAAAGCCTTCTCTTTGCAGTTTTCTTAATTCCTTATTAGCAGTTGTTTTTGAAACTTTCAGATTCCTTACAATTTCTGTTAATGTAAATTCTTTATCAGGAAAAGCAAAAAACCAGTGCATAATTTTATCAGCCATATCCATTGGTTTTTTAAGAAACTATTTAAACTTTTTGAAAACCGCTTGGTTTTATCTGAAACCGTAGATTTTGTTAAAAGGAGTTTATTGGCAAAAATATTTATTTTCTATATAGAAATTAATCATAACAAAAAAATTTATAAATAAGTATTTTATCCGAAAGTATTGTGAACGGCCAAAGGAGCCCGGAAACACCCGTTCCCTTTTCGAACACGGAAGTTAAGCGGGCTGACGTTTCAAGCTGTACTGCGCTTAGCGCGGGAAACTTGGTTCGCTGTTCACACCTTTTCTTATGTTCTTTGCAAAACAGACCATAATTTTTCATTTTAGGAATTGGTTTTCACTATACTGAAACCCTTTTTAAATATTATAAACTGTTAAAAATTCCTCTAGAGAAATAATATTTTGGGTTTTGTCTGTAAAAGGAGCAACAATAAGCTTATTTTTTGCATTTATTTCATTTAGCCCCTGAAACTCTCTTTTTGGAATCTGCTTTGACGAAACTACATTTATTGCAGTACCATTATAAACAAAATCAACCTCATTATTTCCAAACCAATAGTAGAGGTCTTCCCTTTTTTTAAAAAAATGAAGTGCTACCAAATTTTCATATAATTTTGATTTTTCCTGGCGTGTGGCAAAAACATGGTAAAAGCCATTATCAATAGAATAGTATTTTGAAACCCTTGAACCTATAAACTTGGTCTTTGCTGAATGGGAAAAAAAAGGAACCTCAAAGACAAGGTATGCTTCTTCAGCAAGGCTTAAATATGATTTAACAGTATTTATTGAAATTCCTAGCTGCTTTGATAGTTTGTTTGCGCTTATCCTAATGCCAGGATTAAGCATTATATATTTTAACATTTGCTTTAGCTGTTTGTGTTGAGAAATATCATATTTTAGTATTAAATCCTTTTCAACAATGGCATCAAAATAATTTACCAGCAACTGCTTTTTCTTTTCTGTATCCTTTTCCAGTACAACCTCAGGGAATCCACCGAATTCAAGGTATTCATTGAGCCCCTCCTTAGTAAATTTCATAAATTCAGAAAAAGAAAGAGGGGTTATCTCAAAGGTCAAAGACCTTCCTGTAAGTAAAGAGCCATATTCTTTAGTCAATAATTTTGAATTTGAGCCGGAAATAATAAACTTAACTTTTGTACCCCTTTCATATTGGGTCCGAAGCCAGCTTTCAAATTTTGGGATGTTTTGAATTTCATCAAGGAATAAATATTTTTTTTCATCCTTTTTGCACACTTCAAGTATTTTTTCAAGTAATTCAATTGAAAGATAATCCAGAAACCTATAGTCATCAAGATTCACATAAAAACAATTTTTTATCCCGAGCTTTTTTATTAGTTGCTTTTGAATGGTTGTTTTACCGCATCTTCGAATGCCCTTAAGTATTAAGATTTCTTTTCTGAAGACATAATCATAGAGTTTATCCACATACTCCTGCCTGATCACGCCTGCATTCATATTATATGAATTAATAATATTTTTGATTTCCTCTTTTGTAAGCATTAGAAAGAGAAACTCAATATGATTTATAAAGGTTTTCACTATACTGAAACCCTTTTTAAATACTCTGCCGGCACCAAAATACCAAAAAATATGGGCAAGTTGGATTCACACCTTTGCTTATGTTCCAATAGGTTTTCACTGAACTGAAACCCTTTTTAAGGGTCTGGCTAATTTTTAATAATAACCCTGCTAAAATGAAAAAAGTTTATATAATAGCAGGGGTATTACACAAGACATGTACATTAAAAGGGACCTTGAGCCAATACTTGAAAAATACATGGATAATAAAGAAATCCTCGCAATAGTTGGAGCGAGGCAAACTGGAAAGACAACTCTTGCAAAGCATATCCTAAAGAATAGAAAAAATGTGAAGATTGTAACTTTCGACGATTTTAAGGCAAAAAAACTGTTTGAGGAAGATATTGATTCTTTTATACAGTTGTATGTAAAAGATTATGATTACTTGTTTATAGATGAGATACAGTATTCTGAAAACAGCGGTCAAAAACTAAAATACATTTATGATACACAAAAAATTAAGATCCTAATTTCAGGCTCGTCTTCTTCAGGAGTTTCAATTAATAGCTTAAAATACCTGGTAGGCAGAATATTTGTGTTTACACTGTATCCATTTTCTTTTGGTGAATTCTTAGCTTACAAAAATCCAAAATTGCTTGAGCTAAAAAATTATGGTGATCAAATCCAAAAAGAGTATAATGAATTGACAAAAGAATTTATAACATTTGGTGGATACCCTAGAGTTGTCCTTTCAAAAAATAATGATGAAAAAGAAATTGTCCTAAATAATCTTTACAATACCTTTTTGCTAAGAGAAATGAAAGAAATATTTCTTTTAAAGGACTCCAACAAAATTGTTGATTTACTAAAGGTTTTGGCTTTGCAAACAGGTAATATTATTAATTACAACGAACTTTCAAATGCAGTTGGAATAAGCTTTCATCAACTCAAAGATTATATCAATATACTTGAGCAATCTTTTGTTATAAAACTATGCAGAAGTTTTCACACTAATAAAAGAACAGAAATAGTCAAGGCAAAAAAGGTTTATTTTCTGGATTATGGATTCAGAAATATTTGTTTAAATAATTTCAATATCCAAGAGTTCTCATTTCTTTATGAAAATCTTGTTTTTTCAGAATTACTAAAAAAGGGAATAGAATTAAAATACTGGAGAACGAAATCAAAAGCAGAAGTTGATTTTATAATGCAGGATAAAATCCCAATAGAAATAAAATCAACAGCCAAAACAACAAAATCATTTTATAGTTTTATTGAAAAATATATGCCTGAAGACGCGTATATTCTTTCGCCAGAAAGCAAAAAAACACAAGTTGAGAAAACAAAAATTCATTTTTTGAGTTTCAATCAGTTTATTTTAGGAGATATGAAATAATATTTTGGCTGTTGCCTGAAATGCGACAATTAACTTGTTTTTTTCATTCCTACAGCTGAAACTCTCTTTTTGGATAAATCAACTTCATTATTTCCAAACCAATAATAGAGGCCTTCCCCTTTTTTAAAAAAATGAAGTGCTACCAAATTTTCATATAATTTTGATTTTTCCTGGCGTGTGGCAAAAACCTGAATACACTCCGAAAGCAACATTTAAATAAGACTTACCCCGTAATAAATATATACGTGTAGAATTATCGAA
>JBNJGP010000162.1:0-4020 GCA_051747805.1 Candidatus Muiribacteriota bacterium | reverse complement strand
ATATATTAAAGCCTAGATCCGGATGGGTGACTGGTGCGTATCAATAAACGTAACCTATAGCAAAGAAATTACAGACGCGGCTTAAAATTTAAAGAATAATTCTGTTCAAAACAGCGAAATTAAATATTATCAAAAAAACTAATAAAAATTAGTCCGGGTGAGGTATTTTTTTTATTGACAAGTTCTTTAATGGGCGACCCGCTTTTAACAAACTGGAATTATAAAGCCAACAGAAAGTAAAATATGACACCATTAAACTTCAGACCACATAAATTCTTTCAAATTCAATATTGACAAATCAATAATTAATTAGGATATTAATTTTGCTCTTTAGCGAATAAGGTTTAAACATCTTTGTCAGGCGTTTCGCCAGACTTGAAAAATTGGGGATTTTTATCGTCGTAAAAGCCTGTCAAGGCTCATCGCCTCACTGAGGCTCGGCGATAAGCCTTAACAGGCTTTCACTCCTCGCTTAAAGTAAAGAGTTTTATGAATATAGAATTAAAAACTTTTGCTACAAATATTGATTTAAAAAATATAAAGATAAAAAATCACCCATCTTTTATTCTCCTTTGCGGAGGCGAAATAAGTTATGACTCTCCATCTAGTTTTAAGTCATGTCGGGATATCTTTTTTAGGTATATTGCAGATAAGCGCCCACCTTTTAAAAACAAAATAATACTTGTCGAAAAAATTTTTAACTATTTTAGCCACTCCGAAGGATATAGTAATTTACTTGATTTTGAAAAAGATCTTGCAGAGCTTTGTGCCCTTACAGTGCTTTTTTCAGAAAGTCCTGGTTCTATAGCTGAATTTGGAGCTTTTTCAGTTTTAGAAACAATAAGAGAAAAACTATTAATTGTTATGCATGAAGATGACTCAAATAAAGAATCTTTTATATGGCGTGGTCCAGCGAGTTACTTAAAAGACATTTCAAGTCCAAATCCTAATGGAATAGACCCAATTTCTATATATTCTTGGAAAAGAAATAGTCAAGAGGCTTTAAAAGCCGATGACTTTACTGACTCTGAAGATTTATGCGATATAATTGAAAACGCTACACATATAGTTCTCAAATCTAAGACTTTCAATAAAGAAAACAACGGTCACAAAATGCTTATGATTTGTGATATATTAAAAATTCTACAAATAGCTACAATCGATGATATTCATAATATTTTAAGTGTCTTAGAGATTAAAGTCCAAAAACCAGAATTGAAAAGATTTATTAGCTTATTATCATCTCTAGAGTATATTAAACTTAAACCTTATGGAAACTATACTTTTTATATAGCTGACAAAACAGATTATTGCTTAGATCTAAGATTTAAAGATTCTAATTTTGACAAGGCAAGATGGCAGTCAAAATTTAGTCAGATTTATTTAAAAGAAAAGAATTCAAAAAATAACGCAAAAGTAAAGGTTTTAAGAAAACTTAATTCTAATAAATAGGCGGTTGCTCAGTAAATGCAGAATAATATAATCCAGAACATCACTTATGATTTAATTATACCTCAAGAAACAGTAAGCTATATTATTAAAACAGCTCCCTATAGGTATAAAGAATTTAGAATTAAGAAAAAAAACAAAAATCAATTCAGGTTAATAGCTCATCCATCTCGAGAATTAAAAAGATTACAATATTGGGTCATCGATAATATTTTAAAAGATTTCGATATACACGACAAAGCAACAGCCTATTTAAAAGGAAAAAATATTCTGAATAATGCTGAACCTCATAAAAACAATCCCTATATGCTAAAATTGGATTTCAAAAATTTTTTTCCTTCCATAAAAAGCCAACATTTTGAATATTTTTTAAAAAATAATAATACCTTTACATTCAATGAAGACGACATAGAAAAATTAATAAAAATCCTTTTCTGGTCCCCAAATCATGATAAAGAAAATTTAGAACTATCAATAGGAGCTCCATCTTCACCAATATTATCAAATATATTGATGTATGATTTTGATAAAAAAGTTAGTTCATTTTGTCAAAAATATAATTTTGCATACACAAGATATGCAGATGACTTAACATTTTCTATGAAAGAAAAAACACACAGGGAAATGATTGAGAAAAAAATCGAAGAAATTATTCAAAATCTAAATAACTTAGATTTAACTATAAATAAAAAAAAGACAGTTTATGGATCAATGGCTAATAGAAGAGTTGTTACAGGGCTTATTCTCTCAAATGAAGGGAAGGCATCTTTAGGTAGGGATAAAAAAAGATTAATAAGTTCTAAAATACATAAGTTTTTAAATAATAATTTATCTAAAAAAGAAATTAAAAAGTTAAAAGGTACATTGGCATATGCTTATAGTGTTGAACCAGAGTTTATAAAAAGAATGAAAAAAAAATATGGTAATGACATACCTTTTTGACTTATTTATAACAGATAACTTTTAATAAAAAAGAAATGATAAATATCATTACTAGTTTTATTTATAATATATTTGAATTTCAGTCTTGGCACAAATCACCCCTGCCCTTTTTACCATTTCAAAATATGACTTAATGCTTTTTTGGGTTTATTCTAACCGTTGTGTTAACCACTTTGGATTCCGACGGCAATCAAGTACCGCTCGAACACGGGCCATCCCGCCTTCAATTCTATAATAGATTGCATAAGGAAACCGTTTTGAAAGGAAACGATGATAGCCATTATAAATGGCATGGGTGCCTCCATAAAAACGTAAAGAGTGAATATCTGACCAGATGGAATCAAGAAAATATTCACCAAGTCCTTCAGCCTGCCGTTCATAGAAACGGAAACCGTCTGCTAAAATTAAGGGGACATAATACAGTTTTTTGTTAAGTATTTCTAAAGAGTATTTGTCTCAGGAATTATTCAATATATTTCAAACAAAAGAATACCTTGAATAATAAACTGAGACCTTATATTTTTTTGATAATTAAGATATGATTTAAAATCAAAATTACAAAAAGGATTAATATGAAAGTATTAACGCTTCAAGGAAGCGCAAAGAAAAAAGGAAATACTGCAACAGCACTTAACTGGGTGGAAGAGGAGTTAAAATCTTCCGGTCATACAATTGAGCAGGTGTATTTAAATTCCAAAAATATAAATGGCTGCCTCGGCTGTGCAAAGTGTAAAGAAAAACCCGATGAAGTCGGATGTATTCAAAAAGATGACGTAATTGAAATTCTTGAAAAAATAGTGGATGCCGATCTTACCATATTTGCTTCTCCACTTTATTTCTGGGGAGTTACATCCCAGTTAAAATCAATAATTGACAGAAGCTGGTCTTTAGTAACAGGTTATCATACTCCAGATCATTCATCTTTGATTGAAAACAAACGCCAGGCTTTGCTTATAACCGGAGGCGGAGAGTATGATAATAATGCTGAACCTGCTTTTACAGCTTTTGACAGGCTTGTAAAATTTTATAAAGGTAAAAAAGCCGGAGAATTATTTCTTGGATCATGCAAAACTCCTGATTCTATGGATATAAAAAAGAAAGAACTGGCAGTAGAGTTTGCTGAACAAATATCCGGTTAAACAGGAATAAACAACAGCTCAAGCCTGCTCCCAGAAATCCGGGGACATAACGTTATTAAAAAAACATGCAATAAAAACTTGTATACTGTTCCCGGAATTTACAGGCTTGAATTTTAAAAGTAGATATTCCCTCTTATATTTCACTCACATTATGAGTCAGAATATAAAAGAAAAACTTATGAAAGTTAATTTACGACTCAAATGATGAGGCATAAATCATTTTTTATGACTCAAGCTACAAAAAATAAATCCCGGATACATCATACTGATTTTTATATAATACACGGAGCGTTAAATTAAACCGGAGTCAGGCATTTACTACTTTAATTCTTGGGACTTCAAAATTTTTTACATAGAAGAAAGGATCTTCTTAACAAGGCTGCCGTCTGCATTCTTTCCAAAGTGCTTCATGATTGTTCCCATGGCCTGCATATTGTTTTTGAACTGAGAAAAATCAATATTTTCTTTAATCCATGCAACAATTTCTTCT
>JBNJGP010000161.1:0-4066 GCA_051747805.1 Candidatus Muiribacteriota bacterium | reverse complement strand
GTATTGCTGCCGCCAAGATGAATGTGGTTGTCGGCATATTCTTTAAAATCCCGATCCGTATTTAGCGCAAGGGGCGTAATATAGCGCGCATAGTCTTTGAGGTTTTGAGGTGCCAACTTACCCTTTTTCCAGTCTATGGCAAGTTTATAGCCTATGATATTAAAAGGATGAATCTTGTTTATCAAAGAGCTGTATTTCTCAAGCAGTTCCTTGTGTGCATAGATATTATTGCCGTCAAAGACAAAATAATACTCAAACAGCTCTTTTAAAAAATCAAAACCGTACTCGGTTGTAAAAGCATCCTCACCAAGCGTTTTTTTCATACTGTTTTCGATAGCGGGTTTGCGAAAGGCATTTGGGTAATAATCCCGCACTCCGTTCTCATACGCTTTGCTTCTTCTGCCCACAGAGCCATGACCGTCAGATTGCAGCAGCTCTATAAGTATTTTGTCACTTCGAAGCAGTGCAATTTTTGCGATATCGTTGAGGTTATTTTTAAGCATGACGTATCACAAATTTCTCAAACTACTTGCTATATTTTGGTATTCTTTGCCATAGTTAGATTTACCAGTTAAATTCATAAAGTTGTCATTGTTTTTGAGATTTTCTATCTGTCTTCTGCTTAGATTATATTTTTTTACCAATGTTTCTAATTTTTTCATTACCTCAATTCTCGTATTTTCTCGAATTCCAGATTTAAAACCTGCTTCAGCAAGAAGATCATCAGATGACTTTATCTTGTCTTGTTCTTTTGGCATAGGTCGATGATTAATATTACTCAAACTATGGTTATTTTGCTTGTCATGAGCCTCAATCAAGTAGCAAATAATTGGGTGAGAAAGCAGAGCATAAGTCAAACTGTCACTTTTCTTTTCTATTAAGGGCTTGATATTTTGGTTATAAGCATTATTGTTTTTAAAAAGTATTTCCATATCAAACTGATCGGCCATTGCAATATTTGTTTCTGCAACTCTTCTTGTCGTATTTTCAAAGAATGCCACAGCATTAATAAAAATCAGTACTATTCTTATTATAAATTTTAAGGGAGTTTCCTCTTTTAACTTAGCAGACTTATCTTTTAATACTGCAAGATTATTAAAAACTTTGTGTATTATTTCATACATCAACAAAGAATTTATTTTGATTTCTGGCACCAATGTTTTTTTCCATATTACAATTTCGTCATATATCTTTTTGAGATCATCATTCTTGTGTTCTATACTCTTTTGACTGCTTTGATCATCAATATCTTCAGCGTCCACATTTTCTATATCCTTAAAGTTTTTATTTTTTCTAAACTCAGAATTAAAAGGAACTTTATATGCAATGTCATCCAATACAGTTATATCTCTTTCTACATCTGCAAAATCATAAAGATGCATTAATTCTTCATACCTTATATTGCTTTTGAGCTTTTGCACATCAACTTTTCCCACTAGTTCCTCAAGCTGCTTTTCATTTCCGTCTTTTAGATAGATTTGCGCTGTATCGAGACCAAGAGAATAAAATATCAATTCTATAAAGTTACCAGCAAGGAGATATTGTTTTGTTTCATTTGCTTCATGGTAATAATTGCCATGGGCAAAAAGGTCCAAAATAAATTTATCTTTTGGTTTCAGTTGTCTTAATTTCGATTTGTAAACCTCATAATGCACAAACAACTCTTCTTTGCCTTCTTCAGTTTTTACCTTTGAATTACTTTCAAACACATCTCCAAGAAATGCTTCATAAATACTATAACTTCCATGTAAATAAGCTTTTACATCATTGTTTGTCAACCTTGAAAGTTGTTTTTGTGTTCCTTCCTCATATCTGTACACTTGACTAGTTAATTGAAAAGATTTTTTATAAAGGTTACTATCATTAAAAAGTAACCTTACAATATCTTCATCATATTTGGTCATGACTTTCTGTGGATTGTACTTTTGATATTTGCAATCATCAGTTTTGAAATTTTGCTTTTCAAAAAAATTTTGATAAATATTCTTTTTAGAAAAAAGATATTGGACAACACTACGTGTATTATTTTCAAATATAGTATATGTGTAACGGCGTTGGTTAATTCCAAGATTAATATGTCTTATTTCAAAATCTTTAATCTCTGTATAAGGAACACAAAAATTATTACCAAATTTTACAGCTGTTTTACTTTCTTGTAAAATAGTAAAAATATCTTTGAGTTCTATTCGAAATTCTATTGGAAAAAGTTTTTTCAAATACTGTTTTATAAGATTTTCAAGTAAACTCTTTTTTTCAAAATACTTGTTTCGTAGACCAACTATCTCTTTGTAATCACAAGACAAGAACTCTTTATCTTCATACATTATTTGTGTCTTTTCTAGACATCTTTTCTGAAACATATGATTTGCTGAATTGAAAGCTTGTATATCATTTTGAAACTCTATTTTAGCCATAAACCGGGTCTCTACAATCTCCCGATACAATTTCATATCACCCGCCACTACAGGAACCAAAAACGGAGATGCGAGATATTTTCGTACTACCTCAAGCACGTCAAACCCTTTGTCAAAAGCCATATCAACATCATCAATCAGCAGTACAAGAGCATTTACACCAAAAAATTTACAAACATGACAAAAAAATTCATGGGCATGCTGTTCAAGCTTGAGGCTGGATTTGTTAGAGGCTATTTCCTCTATCCCTAGATCCTCGGGCAACGTTTTTATTGCCTCTAGTGAAGAGGAAAGTTTTTCTAAGCTACTGTAGTATGGCTCCATGTTTTCATCTTCTGTTTTGTTTTTTATTTTCCAACTGACTGTTTCTACAATACGTGCCAATACCACACTCAAAAACTTTTCGGTATGTTCCAAAAGTGTGGGGTCTATTGGATTTAAAAAAATGTACTCATTCTTCTGTTCATCTTCATCAATGCGATTATAGTAATTGTCTAGATTGACCATAAAAGCAGTTTTACCGACACCTCTGTCACCGTCGATAAAAATTGTGTTATGAGCGCGACACCGAGTGATATCCTTTGCAGTATCTTCTGTACTATGCTCTTTCAGTATCTGTGCCACTTTCTCATAAGCTTCTATCTGAAACAGTTCCTCTTTTGTTTCATACTGCTGCGCTTTGTTTGCTTCGTCAATATTGATGACGATATCAGCATTGCATGTTTCATTACTCATTGTCATACCCTTTTATAAAATTTATTTGTCAAGCAGATAGTTTATATACAGCCGCTTGTTTCTAGCCGCGTAACGCCCCTTGGCTAATTCATGAAACCACAATCCCACGGCATAATAAAAAAACAGGACCACCGGAAAACACAGCAAGCTTACAAGTCCCCATTGCAAAACAAATACAGTAATCAAAATATTGGCTCCTATCGCCACATAAACCGTGTGCAGTGCTTTTACTTCATCTACGTGGTGGCCAGGCACTGCTGTATCTTTCCCCAATACCTGATAAAGATTATAATCATGTACAGTTATAGCATCAAAAACAACTTTTTCGTTAACGGAAAACTGAGCTTCGACTTTTTTTCGTAAATTTTGAAATTCCGGCTCCTTAGTATAATTCTCCTTCATACACTCATCCAGATACTGTGTACATAGCTGATTGATGTACCCATATGCAAGAAAGATTAAGACAAGTACCCCATAGAGCAAAACTTCATCTATATTTTTTACTTCACTTAAGTGATACAAAGCAGTTTCATACAACTGTTGCTCATTAAATACAAGATCATTAAAAAAAAGCAACATAAAAAAAACTGATGAAGGGGCCACAGACCGTGTAAAAAAGTTAGTAAATTTTGTACTTAAATGTTCAAATGCTTTAGCCATATATCTGCTTTTTGTAATAATGTTTTCCTATTGTAAACATTTTGCAGCTTAATACTTTATTGGTTGTATTTAATTTTAACTAATTTTTAAATTAGAAGTGGCTTATTGTAGCAGTTTGTATGTTTGCGCGGGCAACCCCGCACAAATTTTACTCAAAAGAGAGTTTATATTCCTCAACAAGCTCTGTGTAGTCGTCAAACCATGTAGCCTGCGGATTTCTTTTATATACCATCACCTTGCCTCTGTCCTCATCTTTT
>JBNJGP010000160.1:0-4074 GCA_051747805.1 Candidatus Muiribacteriota bacterium | reverse complement strand
ATGATCTCAAGGGTAAATAAATGCTTACTGAATACTTTTATACTTTTTTAATTTTAAAAATTCGACTTAAATAATGATTTTCACTGACTATAAAAAAAAAATATATTGGTTTATTAATTTAGTAAAAAAATATTTTGATCAGTTTATTTTATTTATTGTATTTTTTTATGCATTTACTCCATTTATTTCCAAATCTGCTAACTCTGTATTTGAAATTTTTTTAGGTATATTTTTATTTTATCTTTTTGTAAAAAATCCAGATTATTTCCTTAAAGATTTTATGACAAAACTTTTTATTCTGGTTTTTTTATTTCAGATTATTACATGGATTTCAGTTAAGATGAGCCATCCTGATCTGGCATACTCTTTACCTAAAATAGACAGGCTCGGAAAATTGTTTTTATTTATACCTGTAGCCTGGGGACTTAGGAACAAGAATATAAACATCAATTTGATTTTTGGAACTGCCCTGGGAGGATTCATTATTGCTTTGTTTGTTCATTCAGATTTCTTATCTGAGATAAACAGCGCAATATATGGGCGAAGAATAGATTTCGGTATAAGAAATGCTCAGCATACAAGCATGGTGTTTGGTATAATTCTGATGTTTAGTTTTTATAAACTTGTTTTTATTGATTCATTAAAAAAATATGCTCAGATTATACTGAATTTTAGCATACTTTTGTTTTCGCTTGGCGGCCTAATTTTTACCCAGACCAGGCAAACTTTTGTTGCTTTGTTCTTTTCCTTTATTTTAACTTTTATTTTTATTTTTTTTCTGAAAATTGTAAGAAAAAATAATTTTATTATGCTGTTTTTTTTAAGCATTTTTCTTTTATCAGTTTTATTCAAAGTGGGTAACTTAGATAAACGATTTGACGAGACTGATAAGTCAATTGATTTACTGATAAGTTCTCTTTTTAAAAATGAAAAATTTGATACTTTTGAAGACCGGGTTAATTTTTATATAAAAGAACTTCCTGGCACAGGAACAGGGATAAGACTTAAAACCTGGTTTGCGGCTCTTCCTTGGATTGTGGAAAAACCTGTTTTGGGTTGGGGAAGTGAAGCAAGAAGTTTTGTGATCAAGAACTCTGAGGTCATATCCAAATCGATAGTTAAAAGATTTGGTCATCTTCATAATTATCACATTGAAATTATTCTTTCATATGGATTTGTAGGTTTTGTTCTGGTTAGTTCTATTTATTTATGGCTACTTGGCTCTTTATATAAAATAAAAGATTCTCTCAGGAAGAATAACGATCTTTATTTACTTGTTATTGCATTTGCTTTTTTAATTTACTGGTTTGTTGTGAACTGTTTCGAATCATTTAATTCTTTCTGGACTGGGGTTTTTGTTAACAACATTGTTTGTGGTTGTATTTACAGCAAATATTTGTATTATAAGTTAAATAAAGAATTTTGAATATAATGGTTTTGTAATAATTGAGCTCTGTTTATCTGTTTTAAAAATTTTAAGTAATAACTTTAGCTCTGATTTTATAAAAAAGATGTAAGATAATATATAAAAATAGAATAGAAATCTTTGTCTGTCATATTTCAAACATTTTTTTTAAAAATAGAACATGAAAATATTATAAGGTGAAGTTTTGAATATTGCGATTGTGGTAAGGTCTCTCAGAATGGGAGGAATGGAAAGAGTTGCAGCAAATCTTTCAGATGCTTTTATTCAAAAAGGACATAATGTAACCCTGATTTATCTTAAGAATAAACCTGTACAAATAAAACCTGAAAATGAACTTGCTGATGTAAGACTTGTAAATCTGGACAAATTAACTCTTAAAACTGGTATAGGTGCTTTGTGGCTGTTTATAAGTGCAATACTAAACGTATTTATCAGGAAGAGTCTTTTTGTTTGGAAAGGTTATTTTCAAAGTAAAATTTTTTTTAGAGAAATTCGAAAAATAGAAAAGAATAAAGGTAAGTTTGATCTTATTATTGCCAGAGGTCAGGGGACATTTGAACTTATATGGAATAATAATGATAAAAGGTTTGTTCAGGTATGTGAAAATATTTTCAGCACAGATAAACGGGGTTTTCTTAATAGGATTTATGCAAGACTCTTGTTTAACTCCAAAAAAGTTGCATGTGTATCAAGTGGAGTTTATGAGAGCTTCCTTGAAAACAGCAGAGAAAACTCAATAAAGCCTGAAGATTTAAGAGTTATTACAAACCCAATTGATATCGATTTGATTGAACAAAAAGCTCAAATTAATATTCCGGAAATACCTGACTCTCCTTTTATTTTAGGTCTTGGAAGGTTTGTAAAACAAAAGAATTTCCCTCTTTTAATAAAAGCGTATAAAATACTTGTTAATAAATATAAAGTTAATCAGAATTTGGTATTAGCCGGAGATGGAAAGGAGCGAGCCCACCTTGAAATGCTTGCAGAAGAATCCGGATTAAAATCAAGAATTTTTTTTCCGGGATTTACAAATAATCCTTATGCATGGATGATGCATTCAGATATTTTTGTTTTAAGTTCAAATTTTGAAGGTCTTGGAATGGTTATAATTGAAGCTTTTGCTTCAGGTACAAATGTAGTTGCTACAGACAGTCCGGGCGGGGTAAGGGATGTAATGAATACAGGAATTTTGAAAAATCAGCTTGCTGAATTAAATCCAGAGAGCCTGGCAGCTAAAATATTTGAAATATTGAATAGTGAATTTCCGTATAAAGATGTTGAAATTGCCCTGAATAAATTCAGCCCTGATAATATAGTTGAACAGTATCTGGACTATATAAAAATCAATAAATTATAAGGTGTTTGAATGATTCCAATATTAATTTTTTTTAGGAACAGCATAAAACCATTCCATTATCGATTTTCTCTTTTCAGCTAAAAGAATCTTTTTTTCTTCAAGTGTGTAGTTTTCTAACTCATTGTAATTGTAATATTTAGCTTTTAAAATGTCATCTATACTTTCAATGATTTCAATGTCATGAGTTTCTTTTAACGCATTATATATTTGAGTTGATATATTTATATCTATACAATCATGAGTTTCGATTAAAAAATCATTTTTTTTTAAAGACTGAACTAGTGATTCCGTGAAAATATTTTTTTCATAACCTTCGCAATCACAAATGATAAGACTGTTTTGTAAATTTAATGATTTTAAAGTGTCAGGGGTACAAAAAGAACCAAAATGGACTCGTTTATGATCTACATTATTAAGATTATACATTTTTTTGCATAAACTTATGGCATCAGGATCCTGATCGTAAGCATATATAAATGTATCTTTCAACTGCATTGCGAGCCCCACAGCATAATATCCTTCTGCGCAACCGATATCTACTATTGAATGATAATTGTTGCTTAGTATTTTTTTTATAATATCATGTAGTTCAGCTTCGTATGAACCTAATATTTTTGGGAAAAAAGAACTTCCTACTGATTTAGATTCGGGATAAATCATTCCTTTAAAAGGACCGTTTTTAACTTTTCTTTCCGGGGAGATTTCAGATAAAGCTTTTGTAATTAACTCTTTTTCTTCTCTTTTTATTTTTTTTTTATTAATTCTTTTTAGTATGCTTTTTTTTATATTCATTTCTTTCTTTCTAAATTTTATTTATTTCGATAATTATTTGATATATTTTAAGTTTCCTTAAAAATTAGGAAATTTTAAATTGTTCAATTTAGGTGCTGTTAAATAATATCTGTAAAAGAATTATTTTAAATTTTTTAACACTTAAAAAGTGTATTAATTTTTATAAAATTTCCTTCTTTCAGCCATAACTTCTTTAAAAATTTCGGGTCTGAGTTCTGCATCTTTCAGAGGATCAAAATTCCTGTTATAAATTTCATAAAAACCAGTAGGATAAGATACTGTTATTCTGTCTTTTTCTATTACTGCTTTTTTTGAAAAACCTCCTGAAAATACCCATTCTCTATTGTTTTCATCAAACAGACTTTTACCATTGCTTATTTCTTCCGGACTGTTTTTACTTCCAAAGACTTCTCGCAGCAGAGTAGGAGCAACATCAAGATGACTTGTAAGATGGGTGTAGTCTTTTTTTTCTTTTCCGGGCCAGTGAATAATTAACGGG
>JBNJGP010000159.1:0-4075 GCA_051747805.1 Candidatus Muiribacteriota bacterium | reverse complement strand
CATAATCAAACTGTTCATAACCGTTAATGTAAGCTCCCTCGTATCGGGAAATCATCGGGTGGTCTTCGCTGCCTTCCACATCTTGCTGGGCATAAACTGGTGTAAATCCAAATAAAACAAAAATCGCTAAGGTTAAATTGAAAATTAATTTTTTAAACATAAAAACTCCTTGTATAATACTATTTTCCATAAAAAAGCCAAAATATATGCCATTAATCTAAATAATGTTCAACACTTTTCGCTGTATAGTTGAATCTGTATTTAGGGAGCTTGTTGTCAGGCCAAAACAGGAATTGATAGATAGTAATATATTTTCTGTCCTAAATGCGTTTCTTGTGGAAATATTACACATTTGTTCCAAATAATCTACAATTTGAAATTGTCTGGTTTAAAGAAATCCTGATCAATACTTTTATTTTTTTTGTTATTAATGAATATGTAGGCTATATTTTTATTTTTAAGTTTCCATATTTTTTTAACTGGTACGGAAATGGCGTGGTTTAATTGTACTAAATGAAATTTTGTAAAAATAAGTAATAAAGACCGAACACATCAGCCACTTCGTATAAAGGAGCCATTACTTTACCGTTTTGTATAGTCTGTCAAGGGGGCAAAACACTCTTTTCCTGCCCATCTGGGCTATATGAAGATATACCAGGGTGCTTCGGATGTCGGTATGGCCAAGCAATTCTTTCAGGGACATAATATCCAAGCCCTTCTCCAATAAATGTGTAGCATAAGTATGTCGTAAAACGTGTGAGGTTACATGTTTGATTATACCGGTGCGTTTGACAGTCTGCCTGATAATCCATTGAACACCTGTTTCTGAAAACTGTTGCAGTTCTCCCTGACTGTTTTTACCATTAAAAAGCCAATTGTAAGGTTTCTCTGATTCTATGTAGGTTCGTATACCTCGTGATAAATGTTCACCAATAGGTACATACCGGTCTTTTCTCCCCTTTCCTTCACGGATATGCAACACACGGCGGTCTAAATCAATATCCGGAAGTTTTATGTTTAGTAACTCAAATCGTCGTAACCCACAACCATAAAGCATGGCCAGTACTAACCGGTGTTTAAGTAATTGCGGTGTTTTAAGCAATTGTTTTATTTCTCTGTGGCTTAATACTACAGGTAGTTTCTTGGGTAATTTAAAGCTCGGAAGAAAAACACGTTTGCCTGCAATACCCATAACTTTATAAGCAAAACGTAGTCCATAAACCGTATGTTTAAAATAACTTGATGATGGAGTGTCCTTTTACGTTTTTAGGTGTTGCAAGTAATCTAACACCTGCTCTTCATCCAGTTCTTCCGGACTGCAGTTAAAATGTAAGGCCATATTAGCCAGGCATCGGGTGTAATTCGATAAAGTGCTCTTGCTTTTACCGGAAATTTCAATGTGCCGCTTGAGTTTTAAATAAAGTTCATTAAATTTAGGAATTGAAAAACAAGCGCGTTCAATTAAAGTAGTGCTTTTTTTTCATAAATATATATTATTGATGAATAAACCTAAGGGTACAAAGATTTTTCTTTCGCTACCTTTAGGTTTCGTTCAACAGAGTTTATCGACATGTATGATACAAGTGCCTATTTAAAAGTAAGTTATTATTACGAACGTTATATCGATCAGGATAAACTTAAAATTTGTAAAAAATGGTGCAACGATTTTAACTATGCCAATGGTGCTTTAAGAGAAATAGTAAAAACAAAATCGTATTAATATAGTGTGTAAAAATAAATCGCTCACTTAATTTTTATATCCCATTTAATACCTTTTAATCTTTCAGAAACTTTTAAAAATGTATTTTTTATTGCCGATTCCTCTGGAAAATCTCCAAAAACTAATTCTTTAAAATCTGTTAAATATTTATTTTTAATTTGGTTCCAGGTTGTATTGGTATTCGAAAAAATTATTGCTGTTTGGGGATGATTCTCTAACCACTTGTTATTATTTTTAAAACTTAATATATCATCATTAGCTACAACTAAAAGCATTTGTTCAAATTTTTCAGATTTGAAAAAATTTAATAAGTTTTCGTTTTGTAATATCATATGAATATCATAAGTGTGCCTAATCTTATTCTTTAAATCACCCATTGCATCTTCTGTTTGAGAAAATCTGACAAGGCTCATTATTTTTTCACATAAAGTTCTTTCCACACTTAAGGCTCTTACTTCAAAAGGTTCCAAATTGTATTCTTTTGCTATATCTTCTAATCCGGAATAAACCATCATTTCATAAATAAAAGAGTGAACGTTAGCAATGGTGTAAGGTTCAAAACTTCCTAACCATGTAGATTCTATTATAATTACATCTCTAACTTGTTTAAAATCTCCTTCAAATATTTTATTATAATGATGAGCTGTTTTTCTTATCATCCCTAATTTATTCGTAATTCCATCGATATTAACTTCTGGAAGTATTTTTTCAACACATTTAGAAATTTTTTTGATTTTATTTTTTAGTTGATTACCGCTTTCACCTTCCTTTTTTAATACTACTAAGTCTAAATCCTCTGAGAATCTATCGATTAATTGATAACATTTTGATAATGCAGTTCCACCCTTAAATACAGATTCTCTTCCTATTTCATTTTCAAAAATTGTTTTTAAAGCAAGTGTCACCCAGTAATCTTTTTCAATATATATTTCCGGAATTTTTTTAATTTCAGCAGTAGCTATAATAGCCTCTTCAAATAACTCCTTATTTTCATGTAATCTCATTTTATATTCCAGTTTTTAGCTGTTGATAATATATTTTTTATTCCATAACTATAAGTTGATAATGGATTTAAACTCTTTTTAAGATAAGATAAATCTTTATATATATTTATCTGTTCGAGTATGGCTCCTAAAAATGCTCTAACTCTTGGGGGATAGGATAAACTATACCTGACCAATTGTTTTATTTCTTCATCACTAAGTTTTTCTATATTATTTGATAAAATCTTTATTGCAGATTTTTTATCAATATCCGGGATTTTTTTAAAATCTTTTAATGCATCGAGTATTTCTAATAAATAATAGTTTTTATCTGTTACGTCAACATAGCTCTTTACCGCTTTCCCTCTAATATTTCCAGCATTAACTCTTATTCTTTTGTCTCTGCTGGCAATTTTTATTGTTCTGGGAATCTGTGTGGTTAATCCCATTCTGTTATATAATGACAAACCGGTTATATATGCTATTCTTTTCCCATTTTCATATAAATATGGTTTTAATAATTCTTCTTCTTTTGGTTTAAGTTCTCCAAATATAGATTGCTTTTGTTTATAAAACACTCCGGCTGAAATCCGTTTTATGATTCCTTTTTTTATAAGTCGCTCAATAGCCTTAGCAGCAGCTATATACTCCTCTGGCTCAATAGATAACTGCTGATATCTAAAAGTAGTTCCGTCCTCAATTTGATTAATCTTTTTTTCTATTTTTTTTGCTACTGTCATAATAAAACAAAGTTAGCAAAATAAACATAATTGTCAAGTAAATGGCGCCATTTACTTGACAATTTTTTTCCTGTTATTCTTTAATTTAATTGAAGTTCCTTTTCAATATGCTTATCCATAAATTTTAGCATATCCTTTTGGGGTTCGAAATTAGCAGGTATCCAGGTAAGTATTTTATTGGGGTATTCTTCTTGTATAAAATCAATAAATGAATAACGGATTGTTTTAACATACTGTATCGAGATAAATCTTTACGGGTTTATCAAACGCCAGCATCTTTTTATGCACTTATTCCAGAGCTTTTTCGACATCTTCCTCCTCCAGTTCAATCCAGACACAATCATATTTTGATATTATTAAGCTTACAATAACTGATAAAAACTTCAAATTCTTCTGTTGTCCAGAGTTTTTGCATAGTATTCATTTTCTGCTAATCCATTTTTTTGGTTGGCTTTTTTCTTTAGCCCTATTCTCTTTCTTTCCAACCTGTCCATCATTTTTTCTACTGCATCATTCTCATTTATTTCAGATACCGCATCAATGATTTCTGGGTTTTTATGTCCTGAAATTTTCATAATAAGAAAATTCGGAGTTCCAGCCAGACCTCCCTTAATACAACAAAACCCTTGATT
>JBNJGP010000158.1:0-4080 GCA_051747805.1 Candidatus Muiribacteriota bacterium | reverse complement strand
CCTCCGGTTATAAATAAAACAGGTTCCCCGTCTTTCTTTTTATCCTGTTGTAATGCTTTATAATAATGTTTTTTAACTCTTTCTCTTACAGGATTACCGCTAATATGAATATTGGCCGTTTTCTTTTTTAATTTAATGTCAAAAGAAAGTAGAATATTTTCAGCCATTTTAAAAGCTATTTTATTAGATAATCCCGGGACAGTAGTCTGTTCATGAGCAACAAGAGATGTTCCTGTGAAAAAAGATGCTAATACAACTGGCAGACAAACATATCCGCCTGTTGAAATAATAACTTCAGGATTATATTTATAAAGAAGTTTTCGGCTTTGCGAAACTCCCTTTAAAACTTTAAAAAAATCAACAAAGTTTTTAAAGGAAAATTTTCGCCTGAATTTTCCAGTTGAAACGGGAAAATATTCAACAAAGTCCAGTTCTTTAATAATTTCTTTTTCAATTCCTTGCTCAGAACCAATATAAATAATCCGGCTGTCAGGTTTATTTTCTTTTATAATTTCACAAAAAGCTGCTCCCGCACATGAATGTCCGCCAGTACCACCGCCAGAAACAACAACATAGCTCATATTTCCCCCAAGCTTAGTTTTCTGCTCCACATCTGCTTCTTAATTCTCTCGTCTGCTCCTATCTAAATTCATCTTTAATAGGTAATTTGTTTATAAAACTACTAACTTCTTCAACAGATTCCCTGTCCCCTTCTAAAAGAAGTCGAACAGCTCCCTGTGCTCCAAGTATTCCGCCAGTTCCAATATGATAACTTTCAACTTTATTCTGAGTTAAAACTCTAATAGCCTCTATTTCTGTAAAAAGCTCTGTTTTAACGGAAAACATTCTCGGCGTATCAGGGGAACAATCTTTTTCTCCCATCATTTGAGAAACTTCATCTAAATCAAAAGAAGTTTCTTTTTCCAGCCCAACCGGGACAATTAATCTTGCTCTTTTTCCAAAAAGAGCCTCCACAATCTTTAAAACCGTACCAGATCTGGGGTTTAAAATAAGTATTCCAGCAGTACTTTTTGCATAATTTATTGCATTTGCACCTTTAAATATAATATCATCTGCACTTAACTCATGCACAATTTCATCAAATACCATCTCATCATAAACGCCATTTCTTATAATTACCTCAGACATTTTTTCATTATCAATCCAGTGAGCACCACCAGGCATAACTACACCAGAAGTAAATCTAAGTTTTTCAACCGGCTTTTTTAAAAACTCCTCAAGCAGATAGGAATTGGTTGTTCCCCTGCATATTATAATATTGCCATTTTTATATACATCGCTTATAAACTTTGCCTGAAATATAGCTTTAGCTATTAACCTTTTTGACTGAGCGGGTAATAAAACAACATCTTTTTTCATTTTAGCCTCCTAAATTAATAATACGCGGCAATTATAACTCACCCAGAAAAGTTCGGGTATTAGTTATAATAACATATATGGAAATATAAAAAAAGATGTGATATAATAATTTAGAAAATTTTTATTTTTAATTTATATCAGGAGGAAAAATGAAAAAGTTTACAGTGTTATTACTTATTGCAACTTTAATTTTTACTACTTACTCATTTGATGGTGTTTTTAAACTTAATGTTGATGCTGAGGGCGATTTAAAGTTAGGAAATACCAGAGATGACGTTTCATCAGGATATTCCATTATTTCTGAAATGCCTCTTCCAATAAGCTTTAAAGGATTTAAAATAGGTGTTGGAGTGGAATATCAACTACCAAGAAGTGCTGATTATGGTGGAAAGCTCAATTTTTTAAATACCTATTTAACGTTTGAAAAAGACGTAATTAAAACTTCTTTCAACACCCTGACCCCAATTTTAAAACTCGGAAGTGGTCGCGCCTCATCAAGTGGTGTAATGGTTGACCTTGAAGACGGATTTTATTATGGTGCAGGTATAAGGTATAGATTAAGCAGTCTTGCATATGCCGAAGTCACCTATAATGTAAATCGTTCAAAATATTATGATGGAGGCGGAACACGACAAACTGCCGAATATAGAAAAATCAACTTCACATGGGGAACAAAGCTTTCACAACTAAAAAATATGCATGATGTAGCAACTGGTAAAGCTACTCCCGAAATTTAGAACTTGCCGGATTTTAATATAATAAAGGCCAGCCATAAACCCATAATGCCGGCAATTGTAAAACCTATAATACCAGGTATTGAAAAACCAAATATCATAGGGCCGGCATTATAATTTATAATTATCGATGATCCAACTATTAATGAGGCAATTATAATTGCAAAAGACAGACGATTTGATACTCTATCTAATTCAATGATTAAATTATCAAGTCCTTTATGCTCAAGTTCAATTTTCGCCCTACCACTTTTGATTTTTTCAATTATCGATTTAGCATCTCCGGGTAATGAATAGATTAGCCTTAACAAATCTCTAGTTGTTCTTTTAGTTTTTAGATATATATTTGAAGGAGAATAGAAGTTATAAACAAATTTTTTCATTACAGGTTTTAGAAACTCTGCAAGATTAAAATCCGGCGATAGTGAATTTACAACTGTTTCAAATGTAATTAATGAGATAATCAGAGTAAACATATCTGCAGGAATTTTCATTTTTTCCTGACTCATAATTCTTAAAATTCTTTTAAGCATTTCTGAAACTTCAATTTCAGAAAGGTTCATACATAAGTATTCTTCTATAAAATCATAAATTTCTGTCTCAAGTTTTTTAGTATCCGCCTCTTCCTCAACAGCACCAATTTTTTTTAAAACATAAATAATTTCATCAGTATCACGATTGATAACAGCCATAAGAATTAAAACCAGATTCTCTCTGGTATATTCACTTAAATTCCCCATGGCCCCAAAATCTATAAAGCATATTTGCCCTTTTTCTGTAATAAAAATATTACCGGGATGGGGGTCTGCATGAAAAAATCCAACCTCGAAAATCTGATTGGCCATAAGAGTTGCAATTCTAAGCGCTAGTTGATGTTTATTAAATTTTTCTGGAATATTTTCAATATCTGAAATTTTATATCCTTTTATTTTTTCCATAACAAGAAGTCTGGAAGTAGAAAATTCGCTATAAAAGGCGGGAACATAAAGATGTTTTTCACCCTTTAAATAATTTTGAAACTTCTCTATATTGGCCCTTTCTTTTTTAAAATCAAGTTCTTTTAAGATTTCTCTTTTAAAAGAATCAACCATTCCTACAGGGTCATATACTGCCGCATCCTCAATATATTTTTGGATAATATAGGCAATATAATAAAGTATTTCAATATCAGAAAATATATTATTTTTTATATTTGGTCTCTGAACTTTGAGTATTACATCTAAACCATTTTTTAATTTTGCAGAATGTACTTGTGCCAGCGAAGCTGCTCCATCGGGAGTGGTTTCAATATATTCAAAAACATCAATTACCTTTTTACCTAATTCATTTTCAACTACATCTTCAATCTTCTTATATTCGATTTCAGGCGCCTTATCCTGAAGTTTTTGAAGTTCCTGACATAAATCAAAAGGCAGAATATCTGATCTTACACTGAGTATCTGACCGAATTTTATAAATGTAGGCCCAAGTTCTTCAAGTACTTTTCTTATACGGACATTTCTGGGTATAGGTACATAATCTTTTCTTCTTTTTTTAAATGAAACACGAAGTCCAGTTTCTTTGCTTATTTTTCCAGTTACATAGCCAAATCCATGTTTTGTAAGTACAGTTAGTATTTCGCGAACTCTACCTATATTTTTTATATTCTGTGAAAATTTTCCAAAATGCATATAAACTCCTATTAAAGCAGTAAAGTTGGCTAACAGATGGGGTCTGTGCCGAGCCCGAGCTTAAGCTCACAGAGGTCGGCCTGACCACTTGTTTTACCTCTGGCCGAGTAAAATCGATTTCATCGATAGTAAAGTCAGCTAAAGCTGACAGTTTTATACTAGTGAGAGGACAATAAATTGTCCGTAGAGAGTTCGCTACGCTCACGAATAAAGCTGACTTTGTCAGCGAGTAGACCAACCATAGGTTGCGTTTAAATCTTTTGCTTCTAACGCAAGCAAAGCTTGCTCTATCGCGA
>JBNJGP010000157.1:0-4104 GCA_051747805.1 Candidatus Muiribacteriota bacterium | reverse complement strand
ACAATAAAATAAGTGATGAAATTGCCTTGAAGAAATATTTGGATTTGCAGTAAGGAGTGGAAAGACTTACAGGAGCGCAAATTCAATTAAGTTTACCCTGAGGAATAAACATTCGTTCGCAATATCACTCATTTTTATAGATATGCTTAAATTTCGTAATAGTTAAACCATTAGTGTTTAATTATCCTGCGCCATATAAAATATACTTTATTTATGTCGTCTACTAATATTTAGCTAAATTTTTAAATGAGTAAATAAACATTCTATCAATGATGGATAAAAAAGGAGTTTCACCCCTAGTAGCAACAGTATTACTTATAGCGTTCTCTGTATCTTTAGGTGCAGTTATTATGAATTGGACTACTGCAGCAGGAATTGAAGAGACAAATCACGAAGATGTAAGCAATTTATGTGAAGCAGTATCTATATCTTTATTTAATGATGGTGCTGAAAAATCTATATGCCTTGATAGAGATAAAAATAAACTTATAATGGATGTTGAAAATAAACAAAAAAAGATTGATGGTCTTAGAATATCATTTTTAGGAAAAAAATCAGATTTTATCGATTATAAAAACTCTATAGAAAGCGGTGTATTAAGTCATATAGAACTAGATTATGACCCTGCTATATATGGTGAACTTAAAAATATCAAGGTATTGCCTTATATAAAAAAAACTGACAAATTATACTGTTCCAACAAAGCAATAACTCTTTCCACAATAAAAGATTGCGATTAGATTATCCTATAATGATGAAATTTATATTTGACCTCCGAAAAAGCGTGAACGAAAATGCATCTCAATATTTTGATAAAGCAAAAAAACTAAAATCAAAAGAAGAAAGTATATTAGAAACCATCCAAAAATATGAAGAACTTCTTAAAAAAAGCGAAAGCAACAAAAACAAAATAATAGCTCAGCAAAAAGATAAAGAAAAAAAAGAATCGCGCAAACATGAATGGTTTGAAAAATACAGATGGTTTTATACAACCCAGGGACATTTATGCATTGGTGGAAGAGATGCGAACACAAATGAAGAAGTCATAAAAAAACATTCACAAAAAAATGATTTAATATTCCACACTGACATGGCAGGAAGTCCATTCTTTATATTAAAAATATCTATGGATAAGGAATATGAAAAAAAAATAGAAAATAAAGAAACAGATTCTCTTATAAAATTAGAAAGAGAAAAGAAAGAAGTAGCGACAATGACTGCATGCTATTCAAAAGCATGGAAAAAAGGATATTCACAAACTGATGTATTCTATGTAAATCCTGAACAAGTAACTAAAGAAACGCAATCCGGAGAATATGTAGGTAAAGGGAGCTTTATAATAAAAGGAAAAACAAACTATCTCGATCATGATATGAAACTATGTATAATAATAGATGAAACTGGAAAAGTTTCAGCAGCTCCTGAAAAAAAAGCTTCAAAATACAAAAAATATGCATTGATTATCCAAGGTAATGAAAAACCATCCGACATAGCTAAAAAACTTTCCAGATTATTTGGTCAAGGTCATCCTGATGAATACATAAAAGTCTTACCGCCCGGCACATCAAAGATACATAAATTCTATAACAAAGAAAAATGATATTAAAATCTTATCTTAAACCCGGAAAAGATATGTTCTTGCTTTCATTAAAAAGGCAAATCTTCGGCTATAAGAAAATAGATGAAAATCCGGAAAAAATATGTAAAAAAATAATAACGAAATGCTATAAAAAATCTTCGAAATATAACAAGAAATATTTTATAGTAAGTGAAGGCCATTTTAAACAATTCTACTCAAGAGACTTCGGAATATTTATAGAACCTCTTATAAAATTAGGATGGAAAAAAGAATGCTTTTCTACACTTGATTATGCACTGAAAGTATTTTCAGAAAATAATAAAATAACTACTACAATTTCAGAAGATGAACCTGTTGATTTTTTTGACTATGCAGTTGATAGCTTACCTTTTATCCTAAGAACAATAAGGATATGTCTGGAAAATGGATATCCTGAAAAAAAAATTATAAAATATAAAAAATTTATTACATTAAAAATAAAAGAATATAAGTTAAAAGTATATGACGAAAAAACAAAACTTGTAAAACCAAATAAATATTTCAGTTCTGCAAGAGATCATTATAAAAGAAAAAGTTCAAGCTACGACAATTCTGCAATGATAGGGGCTATGGAAGAAATTAATAAAATCAACAAAATTATGGGTTATAGGCTCTTTGAAAAAAATATAAATATTAAAGAATCCAAAAATGAATTTAAAAAAAATCTTTTCAACGGAAAATATTTTTATGCCGATCTCGATAAAAAAAAACATATAACTTCTGACGCCAATATTTTTCCTTTTTACTGGAATATTTTCAATAATAAAAAAATGATAAATTCATGCTATAAATCAATAAGGCAAGAAAAACTTGACAATAAAATACCTATCAAATACTCTGAAAAAAGAGATAAGAAAAAAGAATTGAAAATACCTGAATTTTTTGCTCCTAATTATGAAGGAAATACATATTGGCCTCATATAGGTTATTGTTATCTTGAAACATTTGGAAAAATAGATAAAAAAAACTTAAAAAGAAACATTAAAAATATAATCAATCTTATGAAAACACATAATAATTTCTTAGAAGTTTATAAAAAAAATACTGAACCTTACAAAAGCTTATTCTATACAGCTGATTCAAATATGATATGGTGCTCTGGATACTTTTGGCTAAGTAAATCTTTGAAAAAACCTCATATAAAAAATAATTTTTGATAAAATTACAAGAAAAATATAATGAGTGATGATATTGGGAATATCCATTCAGTCCTCTGGGTGAATAAGATTGGATTTGCTCTCTGTAAGTCGTTCCATTCCTTACTGCAAATCCAAATATTTCTTCAAGGCAATCTCACTCATTTTGTTTTATGTTCCTTACAAATGTTAAATTTATAAATGAGGGAATCTTTACAAAACAAAATGGCTAAAGTTCCATTAAACAATATAAAAGAAAGAATTAAGAAAAATGCTTCATTATCTGGTGAAGAATTAGATTCTAAAATAAATGAAAAAATGGAAGAGCTTGCCGGGTTAGTGACTGAAGAAGGTGCTGCTCATATAGTTGCGAATGAACTCGGAGTAGAAATATTTTCTGAAGAACCTCAGGAATTGAAAATAGATAATATAAAACCTTTTATGAGAAATTTAAAAGTAACCTGTAAAGTTGTCAGAGTCTTTGAAACAGTTAATTTCGAAAAAAACTCATCACCAGGAAAAGTTAAATCATGTATTGCAGGAGATGAAACAGGTAAAACAAGGATAAGTTTTTGGCATGAAGCTGCAGACAAGATAGAAAATATAAAAGAAGGTGATGTACTGCAATTAGAAAAAGTTTCATCAAAAGAAAACAATGGAAGAACTGAACTCAATGTATCTTTTTCAGACGCTATAACAATAAACCCTGAAGGAATCGACATTCAGGTATCTGATACAGAAACTGAACCGGAAATAAAAAAAATTGTAGAACTTGGAAAAGAAGGTCCTGCAAGTATTTTAGGAATAATAGTGCAGGCATTCAGCCCTTATTATTATCCATTATGTCCTAGTTGTGGTAAAAAAATAAAAGATGGGAAATGCGAAGTACATGGTGAAGTCGAGTCTAAAGATGGCTGTGTATTGAATTTTATAATAGATGATGGTAGTGATACAATAAGATGTGTCTTATTCAATAATACAGTTGAAGAGATGCTGGAAACTACAATAGAAGACTTGAAAAAAAATAATTCTGAAGATAACATGGTCAAAAGTAAACTAATAGGTAAACCTGTAAAAATATATGGTTTCATCAAAATCAATAGTTATACTTCAAGAAAAGATCTTATTGTAAGAAAAGCATATAAAAATGTAAAACCTTCTGAAGAAGCAGAAAAATATTCCGAATAATTCAAATTTTATTAATTCAATTAAATTAACCTGGAGGACTGAAATATGGTTCGCAATATCACTAATTTTTGTGATTGTGCCTTCGTTAACTTTATAAATCTAGAAGCATATAAATTAAATAATAATGTTAAATAAAAAAACTCAGACAGCAACTGAATACTT
>JBNJGP010000156.1:0-4142 GCA_051747805.1 Candidatus Muiribacteriota bacterium | reverse complement strand
AAAAACATATATATAATTGAAAGTAGAATTTTCACCGTAAATCCTAAATAGTTTTTTTTATTTTATCGGATTAATACGTATGATAGTTAAGAGTACCCATTAGTTTTCCAATTTTATTTAAAAGACAGTTTTTCTCATAAGGTTTAAGAATATAATCAATTACATTCGGATTACTCAGGGCTCTGCTGACAGTATTTTGTTCACGTTTTGCACTTAATATAATTACTGGAACATTAATATCATACTGTTTCATTTCTTCTAAAAATTCAAACCCATTTTTTTTAGGCATCATTATATCAAGTAGTATGATATCAGGATTATAATAATTATTTTTTATCCCCTCGATTACTTCATCTACACCTCTTGCTGTCATAACCGAAACATCTGAGCCAAATTTTTTTTCAATTAGTATTTTAGTTATTTGAGTTAATTCCCTGGAATCATCAACAATTAAAATATTTTTAATTTTTTTATGCAGATTTTTAAGATTACTATCAATTTTTCTTACATAATAATCATAAAGTAAATTAGTAAATTTCTGGTCGAATTTATTTTTTTTATTAATCATTAGTTCTTTAAATATATTTTTTAATGGAAAGTTTCCTCTAAAACATCTTGAAGAATTAAGCGCCTGAAAAGTATCGGCCAATCCAAGTATTCTTGAATAAAATGGTACTTGTTGAATTCCCCTTTTTTCTTTTGGATAACCAGAACCGTCCATTCTTTCATGATGATAATACGCCATGTATGCTACATCTGTGTTAAATCCCGTTGAATTTGCAATTGTATCTATACCGTATATTGTATGTTTTTTAATATCGAATAAATCATTAAATTCTAATTTATATGGCTTATTCCATACGAAATCCTTAACTTTAACCATACCGATATCATGTAAAAGAGCCCCAATTGCCAGGTGCATAAGTTCGTCAGTTTCACAATCATTTAATACTCCTAACATAACAGACGTATAGGCAGTGTTTATTGAATGTGTTAATAGATAATTATTTATTGAATTAAACTTTGTTAATTCAACAATTCCATGAAGATCGCACATTACATGATTCACAACCTGACTCGCAGTATTTATAACAGTATCATTGTTAATTTGATTATCACTTCTGGCATCTTTTAATATATTTTCAACAACTTTTAAGCTATTTATATATTCTTTTTTAATAATTTGGTTGTTTTGTGGATATTCTATTTTTTTGAATTTAATTAATTTTTTTTTTAAATTAGGGCTTTTATATAAAACTTTTTTTTCATCAAAATCAATTAAATTATTAATTTCAGGAACAACCGGTTTTATAAATGAAAGTTTTTCTTCAACATTTTTTACAGATATTTTATACTCTGGATAATTGCCGAAGTTACGCCATTTACGGGGAGTTTTAAAATCTTTTTGAATTGATACCACAGGAATATTTCTGCTTTGTATTTTATTAATAAAAAAATTATTTAAAACAACCCCTGAATTAATTAAAATATTTTTATTTTTTTCCATAACGGGTTTAGCAAGAATCATACCAGGTTTTAATTTTCGAGATAAAACAGATTTCATATTGTTTTCCATATTTTTAAGCATAATTAAATTTACCTGCAGGCATTAATAATATTATATATAATTTATTTATTAAATTCAAGTCCATTAAATATTCTATACCAATTCTCCATTTGCCCGAAAATCCATTAGTGGTAATGCCTACACATTTTGCTTTTTCATAAAGTGATATTAATGTATAATAATAGGAAAGAATTAAAACCAAAAAACTAATTATTAAGAATAAAAACATTAATTCTTTGTTAATTAATGTTATGAAGGGGGAGGCCCCTTTTTAAGACTTTGTTGTAAAATTTAGTTTTTCAAAAATTACTAGCCATTGATATTGATATTTACGTTTAAATCCCGTTTTCAATCGTGGTCATAATTTCATTAAGTTTTAAATTTGACTCCATTTCTTTTTTAAACCTTTTTATACTAACACTAACTGCAGAATCAGTTATTTCAAACTCTTTTCCAATTTCTTTAAGAGTTAGATCAGTATATTTTTTTAACAAAAGCATAATAATTTTTCTTTTAATACCAGTTGATAGTTCAGGTATGTCATATTTTTTTTGCCTGAAAATATTTCTGATTTTATTTTCTTTATTTTCATAACAATTAGTTTTGAAATTATAAAATTTTTTTATTAATCCAGCATCTTTATTTTTAATCCAACCCTTTACTAAAGAATTTTTTTTAATCCATTTAAAAAATTTATCACTACCAATAATAACATCAGCCTTTAAGACCTCTTCGGGCTCAAAATCATTTTCAATTTGTGATTTAACAAATTTTTTATAATCCTGGCAGTTTCCACCATTTAAATTTAAAATCATTTTAGTTTGTAGAAAATCAGGTCTTTTCTTATTTGTAACATAATATTTATAACTGCTCCAGGGGTAATCAATAATATTTTTCACAATATTGGCTCTTACAGGATTTAAATGAATATATGAAGATAAAACAAGGGCATAATTATCTTTTTCAACTAGATAAGCTTTATATCTGCCGGAAAATAAATGACCTGTTCTTTTATTATGGTAATTATAAAAATTTGTATAACTAGTATTTAATTTATGCATAGCTTTTCTTAAATTAGCTTTTGGTGTTTCTAGAAAAAGATGATAGTGATTACCCATCAGACAATAAGCATGAATAATAACTCCGTATTTTTTATGAATTTGGCTAAGATATTCAATAAATTTTAATCGATCAAATTCGGTCTTGAAAATACGACTGTGCGCATTCCCTCTTGTTATTATATGATAAAAAGCACCTTCGTATTCTATTCTGAGTTTTCTGGCCATGTTTTTATTATACTTAGATTTATATCAGAATGTCAATGTCAAGAACCAACACCTGCTTAAAATTCTTCAATTAATTCAACAAATTCCGGTCTATCAATAAATGGATTTCTATTTCCCTGTTCCATCTCAATCATAGCATTTCTTCTGATTTCAAACTCATCCACAGGATCCTGCTCATGCCAGGTTCTTAAAACAGATTCCTGTCTTTCGTCAATTGGCATATTATATCTTATTGAAAAATAAAACAAACCTCTTGCAACATCACCGCGATAATCTTCTCTAACCTCAAAAACTCTAGTGCCCCAAACATCCTCGCCATAAACACTTCCACTCTCTTGCCACATAACATAATCAACCCATCCAAAAGGATTATTGCTTCTTCTTGAATTAGCCCTTGCATCTGCCGGAAAACAATGGAAAAAATCGCTTTTTTTTGCATAAGTTTCACCTTCGCCAAAAAGTGATTGAGGCCATGTATGTTCTGTGTTCATAACAGTATGGTCTGGAATTCCAGGTGTCTGAAGTTCAAGACCAATATAAATATCCTCAACATAGCCATCAATATTAAAAATCTCGGCAAACATTTTTTGTCTCATATAAGTGTAATTATAAGCTCTGTGATTATCAACTAGAGCGTTTAATTTATCGCGGAACTCCTGCCCTTTGAAATTATTTTCAAGATAATTATAATATGAAGCATAATCAAATTCATTATAAACTTTATCATAAACAATTTTCAAAACATCTGTTTTATCATCTACGTTAATTATAGTTACATGAAAATCTGATTTATCCTCAACATAGTAACAACTTTCACCATAACCATCATCAAAAATAGCATACCCAACGCCATCTTTTTCAAAAAAAGTGATTCCTTCAATTTGAAAATAATCTTCTGTCCTGACCGAATAAATATTTTCACCGGTAAGCTCGGTTCTTTCAGAGCTTTCAGAAGTTACATCTATAGCTGTCTGATAAATATTATCACCATTTTCAAGTGAAAATAAATTATAAACCCCGTCTAAATTGGATAAATCAAGTGAAATAACTGAAATTGATAAAACAAATATAATCAGTGAAACATATACTAGCTTCTTCATACTCATAGACCCCCATAGCTTTTTAGCCCTGGCGGTTCTTATACAATTATACTCTTATGCACCTTTATTAAGGATACGAGTTTTTTTTTAAAATGTCAAATAACCCACATACCAAAATATTCAGGAAACCAAAAGTGACTAAAAAAGTTTTTCATGTTACACTCAAAAACAGGCAAAAAATATAAAAAA
>JBNJGP010000155.1:0-4177 GCA_051747805.1 Candidatus Muiribacteriota bacterium | reverse complement strand
CTGATTATGAAAACTGGTGCGAAAAAGAATATGAAAAGGGTTTTTTTAATAATGATTGATCTAAACAGTAAATCAAAAATATCAGACAGAATAAATTATTATTTAGATTCTGCTCTTGAACTTGAACAGCAATTTCAGCCAGAGCGTTCTTATTTTGGAGGCTCCAGAGTTGGTGTTGAGTGTGAAAGGGCGCTGCAGTATGAGTTTCTTAAAACTCCGGTTGATCATGGGAAACACTTCCCGGCAAGAGTTTTAAGAATATTTGAACGCGGGCATTGGGTTGAATCAGCCATGATAAAATGGATGCGGAATGCCGGTTTTGGACTGATAAAAGGGACAAAGGACGGCGGGCAGTTCGGATTTAAAACAAAAATTTTAGATCAGGATGTGGCAGGTCATAATGATGGAATAATTGTTTCCGGCCCTTATGAATTTAGCCCATGGCCGCGGCTTTGGGAATGTAAAGGAATCCAGGAAAAAGACTGGAAAGAACTGCAAAAAAAAGGCCTTAAATCTAAATATCCCGTCTATTACGGACAGGTTCAGTTTTATATGAAATATTTTAATCTGACAGATAATCCTGCATGGTTTTCAGCAATCAATATGAATCGTATGGACATATATTGGGAGGTAATTAATTTTGATGAAAACTTTACTTATTTATTAGATGAAAAAGTAAAAAGAATAATTAACTCATCTTTAAATGGTGAGATGCTTCCGCGAATATCTCAGGACGAAACTTTTTATAAATGCAGATGGTGTAACTGGCATAAAAGATGTTGGGATAAAATATGATTGATCTGAACGACGCTCCCGTTCAAAGGCCAGAAAAAAAAGAGGTTGAGCACTATCTTGACGCTGTTTCAGAATTTCAGGGAATACTGACTCAGCACGGCCTTTTCCCGGATGAGATTATTACTGACAACAAGATTCACAGATTCGATGTTGATAAAAAGGGAGATATGGCGGGCTGGTATACCATTTATGAGCCTGAGCCAAATGTTCTTTTTTGTTATTTTGGAAACTGGAAAGAAGTTGGTATTTCCCATGAGTGGAGTTCAATTTCAAAGCTGCAGTTAACAAGCGAACAATTAAAAGAATTTAAAGACAAGAAAAAACAGGCTGATAAAGAGCGTAAAGAATTAAAAGAAAAGCTTGCCATTGAAAAGAAAAGCTTGGCTCAGTATATATGGAAAAAAAGTAAAGAAAAAATAATCCATGAAGATGATCATCCATATTTAAAAGAAAAAAAGGTTTCTTCTTATCATCTTAGACTTTCAAGAAAAGGGGATATCATTATTCCCCTTATGGATGAGCATGGAGAAATATGGTCTTTGCAATTTATTAAGCCTGAAAACCCGCCGCCAGAAAGTAAGGACAAAAGAAAAAAATATTTAAAAGATGCTAAAAAAGAAGGATGTTTTTTTGAAATAACCGGAAATAAAGATATTTATATTTGTGAAGGATATTCAACCGGGAAATCAATCCATGATGCAACCGGCGGGACAGTCATTTGTGCTATGGACGCCCCAAATCTTAAACTTGTTTCAAAAAAAATAAAAGAAAAATATCCGTCTAAAAAAATAACTATCTGCGCGGACAATGATCAGTTTAAGCCACCAAACACAGGTATTTTAGTTGGTAAGGAATCAGCAAAGGCAATTGATGCCCATTTTACTTTTCCTGTTTTTAAAGATAACTCAACAAAACCAACAGATTTTAATGATCTGGCAAATCAAGAGGGTTTGGCAGCTGTTCAGCTTCAAATATCCCAGGGTGGAGGCCGTCAATCTTTGCCGCCTTTGGCTTCTGAAGCAACCTCAGTTAAAAACAGAGTTTTTGAAAAGCCCCCGCCAATGGAATTTATTTTTTATTTTGATGGCGTGGGGTTGCTCCCGAAAGGTATTGTCGGAACAGTTACTGCAACAGGTGGCACAGGTAAAACCGTCTTTTTAATGCAGCTTGCAGACGCTGCGGCTGGTGTGGGTTCTGTTGGCCCGCTTCATGTATTAAGGCCGATAAAAACCTTATGTCTTTTTGGCGAGGATTCCCAGGAGGAGATTGACCGCAGGCAGTGGAATATTTGTAAAGGTCAATTTCCTGATCAATTACATACTGCCAGTGTTTACGGAGAGGTTGGCCCATTAATGAAACTTGATGGTAATACTCCGGTTAGGGGTGATGGTTTTTACTGGTTGGAGGAAACAATAAAACTTCATAAGGGTTTGGAGCTTCTTGTTTTAGATCCAAAGTCAAGGTTCTATGGTCTTGATGAAAATAGCGCTGACCATGCCACACAGTGGATTCAATGTCTTGAATATCTTGCCAAAGAATATAATTTAACAATTCTATTCACGCATCACTCAAACAAAAATCTTGCCGGTAGTGTTAGCCAGAATATGTCCAGGGGTTCATCTGCCTTGGTTGATGGCTGCCGTTTTCAAGCCGGTCTTGCTCAAATGTCGTATGAACAAGCAGAAAAAATGGGGGTTAATCCTCGTGATTATATCTTTTTTGATGTTCCGAAAAGTAATTATTCAGCGGGTGCTCCAAGAAACACTTTTTTTAAAAGAGGTGAAAATGGAATTTTTGAATTTGAAGATCTTGAAAATAAACATGTTGAAGCTATGGCAGAGGAATTATGGAATATTTTAAATAATACTTCTGCAAGTTTTTCTTTAAGGGAACTTGAAAAAGATAGTTCTGCAAATGAAATAAGAAAAGATTTAAAACAAATTTTTCCAGAATTTAAAAGAACAGATATTGCTCCGGTTGTAAGAAAATTAATTTCACTTGATATGCTTGAAGAAGTTGAGGTTCAAGTGGGCGGAAATAAGATTAAAAAGCAATTAAAGATTAAAAAATAAGGAAAAAATAAACAATGTTTACTTTTTTATATGCCAAAAATAAAAAGCCCGTTTTAAAGGGTTCTCTGTCCGGACACGTTCGGACAAAATGTTGTGTCCGGACAGAAGATATAATAAAAACAAATAGTTATACACTGACAGAATGTCAGTATAATTTTTTAGAAAGAAACCAGAATGTATAAGTATTTGAAGATATTGAAAGTTTTGTCCGGACAGAGGGTATTTTTTAGGGTATTTTTTAAAAAATCATATAAGTTATTGAAATTATTACAAATACCATCGGACAAAACAAAGCCTGAGGGGTTGCTTATATATATAATATATCCCCCTTTAGGGGGGATATTATTATAATAAGCATTCAGGCATCGGCGCTGTCCAGTCAAAGTCAGGGTCAAGGTCAAGGTCAAAAAAAAGGGAAAGAGGGAAAATGAAAAACAACACAAACTGTCTTTACGAATCACAAGAGCAAGAACTGATTTTCAAGTGGATCCGCTCAAATCAAATAAAATTTCCAAAACTGCAATTGGCCTATTCAACACTTAACGGCGTAAGGCTTAGGCCAAAGCTCAGGGCGGATATGAAGAAACAAGGGCTTAAAGCAGGAGTTCCTGATATTGTTTTGCCTGCTGGGAATAAATATTTTTCCGGGTTGTATATCGAACTAAAAAGAAAAAAAGGAGGTAAAGTTTCAAAAGAGCAAAAAGAATATTTGGAAAAATTAAGGGAAGAAGGTTTTCAAGCTTTGGTTTGCCGTGGGCATGTTGAAGCGATTGAAGCCGTTAAAAATTATCTCATAGGGGCATAAATATGGATTTAAACGAATACCAAAAAGCAACAGCAAAAACATTAAAGCCTGAATGTAATAACAAAGAATATTTAACCTTGGGATTAAACGGCGAGGCCGGCGAGGTTGCAGATAAAATAAAAAAAATTATAAGGGGAGATGGTCTTCTTGATACTGGGCTTCTTTACGAGATAGGGGACGTTCTTTGGTATGTTGCCAGGCTTTCAGCTTTATTTCGTGTTGATTTAGATTATATCGCAACGCTTAATTTGGAAAAATTGGAACAAAGATTATCCCAGGGGACAATTTCTGGGTCAGGGGATAAAAGATAATGTGCCTTAA
Organism: Candidatus Muiribacteriota bacterium; assembly: GCA_051747805.1. Classification (GTDB taxonomy): domain Bacteria; phylum Muiribacteriota; class Muiribacteriia; order Muiribacteriales; family Muiribacteriaceae; genus JBNJGP01. The sequence continues at coordinate 184 of JBNJGP010000155.1, read as the reverse complement.
ATCGTCCCTGTTTGACGTTTATTTTAAGACTTTTGGTTGTTTGTGGTATGTGAGTATGGGTAGTTTAAAAAAGTCTTTAAAAAAAGGCGTATATGCAACTTATTGCAAAGAGCGTGCCAACATGATAGTATTTATAAAAAAACGGGTCCTTCTGGGGCAAAAGCCCTTGTACGGGGCAAAGAAC
>JBNJGP010000154.1:0-4196 GCA_051747805.1 Candidatus Muiribacteriota bacterium | reverse complement strand
TATTATCTGAGAATAATACAGCAAAATGAAAAGGTGCAAGCTTTAATGCAGATTTTTTTATTTTTATAAATATTTCATCATATAAAACATTGCAGTTATCTAAAAAATATATCTCAGATAAAGGTAAAAGTGACATAACTCTAACTGTATCACCATTATTTCGGTTTAAGCAGATATCAATGCTTTTTTTAAAAAATTGTGACGCATCTTTATTTTCTCCGGCTTTTAAAGCTGTCAATCCCATATTGTAATGCCAGAGCTGAGAAGGGTGGAAATTTGTTTTAACAGTCTGAGGTTGGTTTTTTTTATATTTGTTGTAATAAAAAAAATCTGTATCATAATTGTTTGTTCTTGCAGTAAAGGCAGAAGCAAGAAAATGACCCCACTGATCAAAATCTGATTTAAGAGCATTTTTAAAATCATTGGATTGAGCGTATTTTAAAAAATATTGATAAGCTTTTTTATCATCTTTTAAATCAAGTGCTGCAAAGCACAGATAATTGTACTGCCTTAAAATATCATGTTTTAGTTTGGGATCTTCAAGATTTGTTTTTCCGCCGAAGTATTTAATTGCTTTTAATGCATATTCTTCTGTTTTATCAAAATAATTTTCACCGCAAAATCCGTAGTTCTGAGCTATTGTTCCACATAGGGCTCCGGCAGAGGGTTCTGAAGCTCCATTTATAAATTCACACTCTTCTTTAAATATTGTTTCAGTTTTTAAAAGGAATTTTTTAATTACAAAAGGTATTTCAGGAGAAAATATATATTTATCATGTTTTGAATTTATAAAGTAATAATTTGTAAACCATATTAAAGCATCTCTTCCTTTTTTTGTTTTTTTCGCTTTATCCATTAAAATTTCTGCTCTGCTGATCCAAAAATTTTTTTCAGGTGGTATCCCTTTTCTTGAATAAACCAGACTTGCGCATGAGCAAAAAATAAATGAAAGATCATGATGTATTGAATTTAGCAGAATGTCATTGTCTCTGCAAAGTTCGGTTATAGCAGAGGCTTTTTCCAAATCTGAATCAAGAGTTTTCATAAAATTTTTAATAAAAACTGAAAAAAGGTCTTCATTCTCAGCAATAGCAGATAAAATTTGATTGAAATCGAGTTTTTTTATAAGTGATCTTAAAATATTTTCCGGGATAGAGTAGGAAAGGGAAGCAAAAGCTTCTTCAGGAAATGAAAAAAATTTGAGATACTCTTTTTCAAAGCCCTTATTTTTAGCGATTTCAATTATTTTTAAAGCTTCTTCTTTATTTTCTGCTGGCAGAACTTTTATATCGTTTCTAAGGCTGGTTTTATCATAATAATTTTCCAAAGGAACAATAAAATACCTGCAGTCATAATCAAAAACCGATTGTTTTTTTAAATTTAAATCTGAAGTGAAGTTTAAATTACCTTTTGTATCAAAAGATGCTGAACATATAATTTTTTCGGGATATCTTTTTTTACAGGATAAAAAAGAAATACCTGAATAAAATGAAAGAGATGCTGATTTACCTGTTAGTAATGTTTCGTTACTATTATATTTCAGGACTTCTGCAAAAAATGAGGATTCTGATCCTGAAAAATAATGGGCATTTATAACAGAGTCTTTAAATTCTTTGCTTCCAAGATTGTTAAGAATATTGCCCAATACTATTTTTTCTTTTGAATTAATTTGTGAAATATAAAAATAAATAACTTCTGCATTATTATCTGCACAGAAAACAGCAGGGATATAAGTTGCATACTCTGAATTTAAAAAAGACTTTGGAAGATCTGATTCAGGAAAAAGAAGACTTGTTATATTGTTAATATCCCGGAATTTTTTTAATTTATAATCAAAGAGAATCCGGTTAATAAAAAGATTTTTTAAATTATTATCTGAACCAAATTTTATAAGAAGGTTTTTTACATCATCAGTTGATAAGAATTCAAAACCCGGATTTTTTTGTGGATTTTCAAGAATTTTTACCAAATATTTAATTCTTGCTTTTGATTGAAAAAAATAGTCAGAAGTAATTAATGATTTTTTATTATTTTTATGACTCATTATACAATATACCAATTAAAAAACCAGATTTGGTCTCCTGCGCAATACGGGAATTCTGCATGAAAAAGAAATAAATCATCATCTGCATCAGAAAATAATGATTTTGCAAAATATCCTTTACTGTTCAAAGCCAGTGCTGATGAACCCGCATATTCAGCGGTTTTATCTATAGGATTAAAATTGCCGGTTACAATTCTTTTTTCTCCTTCTTTAAAATCATCTTCTGCCTGTGCTTTTGTCATTTGTATATCAATTACTTCATTGTTTTCTACATATACATAATAAAAATATATTTTTAACCTGGATGAAGTCGCTGACAAAGTTTTGGGACTCATCTCTTCAGAAATTGTCTTAATCAATATTTCAGGGCTCACAGATATATTATTATAAATTTCTGAACTTTTGTTTAAAAATTTTTCTGCAGTTTTTGATGCTGAACTTACAAGAGTATAAAAAGGTGATGAAGAAAAATATGATGCTGATAATTTTTCAAATTTTCTAAAAATATTTATTTCTTCGGACTTTTTGTTTTTAAGCGGTGTTAAGCTCCATTCAGGTAAAATTTCTGTATCTGTAAATTTATCTATATCTTCACTATACTCACTTAAATCGAAAACTTTGCTTTCAATAAGACTTAAATGAATTTTAAGATTGTTCCATGTTTCAATACAAAGAGGAATAAATCCTGTTAAAGATTCAGGTGCTATAATATCTTTTTCAGAACTTAGTTCAGTAACAGGAGATACAAGAAAACAAAACGCATATTCAGATTCTATTCTGTGTATATAAACCAGTGGAGGAAGGTAATAATAATTTTTCTTCCATGCACCAAGCTCCTTTTTAATTCCTGCAATGTTTCCTTTTTGAAGACTATATTTTTTTTCTGAATTCAAAATTTCTTCTGCGAATTCTGCAAAAGGATGTGATGTCCTGTTTTTACAGAAAGGACATATGTTTTCATGTTTTTGGTTCTGGTCTTTGAAATACGGGTCATTAAATGTTTGTTCATCAGGACAGAACCTGAACTGAAATGCTTCACTTAAGTATTTATTTTTTAAAATTTTATTATAATCAAATTTCATTTTATATATCCGTTTTATTTTTTTTAACGGTTTTTATTTATTCTTTTTCAAAACTATCATTTAAATAAATCAGAATGTTTTTTTGAAATTCACGCTTTTTTTCAGAAGAATCTGAATAATAGTTAATTTGAGAAAATTCAGTTTTTAATTTTTTCCGTGTTTTTTTTATAAGTTCTGATACTCCGGATTGTGAGGAGTATCCGAGTTTTTCAGAAAGTGTCTTTTTATTTGTTTTAAAAAAATAAGTTTTTAAAGCTTCTTTTTCTTTATAATCGAGTTTTTTTAAAATATTGTTGGCTGCACATTCAGCACTTTTCTTGTCTTCTGCAGATAAATCAAAATCTGTTTTTTCTGGTGAAATCTGTTCATTAAATTCTGTAAAAGAAATTTCAAAAGTATTATTTAAAAAAATCCATTTTGTAAAATCATCTGCTTTTACGCAGATATTTTCCAGCTCTGGATAAATAATTTTAATCTCTTTTATAAAACAGTTAAAAAGACTGGTTATATTTTTTTTCTTTGAGATTTTATTTTCATCATGGAAATCAAAATTATCAGGGTATGTTATTTTTTTTAAACTTGTATGATCAAAATTTAAAGGAGGAGTGGCTATATCATTGTAAGATAAAATTATTCCGTGAAATTTTGAATCATTATGAAAAAGGTTATCTGCATTTCTGAAATTATCTATAATAGTTTTTCTTAAATAGGAAAAAAAATTTTTATCTTTTTTTCTGTTTTTATCTATAAGGTAGTTTTTAAAGGCTTTTTCAATATATTGTTCCGGAGCAGAAAGATTTGCAACTTTTTCTAAAATTTCTATTTTTTCATATATAAAAATAGTAAGTTCTGAAAGAATCTCGCTTTTTATTTCATCTAAATTCATGCCTTTAAATTCAGCGTAAACCGATTCCTGATTTGAATAATGAATTTTTTTTGCAAAACTTTTTGATATTTTATTTATTATATCTGAGTCAATCATGTTAAAAGCATTTTTTTTTAAATTTGAGAAAGAATTAAGTAATTATCTTAATGTTTGCAATAAAATGCAAATATAAATTTTAGCTGGA
>JBNJGP010000153.1:0-4207 GCA_051747805.1 Candidatus Muiribacteriota bacterium | reverse complement strand
AATATTAATTTTAACAAAAAACTCGCGCAAGAAATAATTGAAGAAATAAAAGAAAAAACCAGCATATTAAAAACCATTTAAAACAGAACAAACAATGAAAAAATTTTAATTGAACCCTCTGAATTATGTATTTATTCAGAGGGTTCAATTAATCAAAGGATTCAATTTTCAAACTTGACATGCGCAATGCGTATTGTGTATAATTATTATAGGAGGGTTTATGAAAAGATTAAATATTACTTTACCAGAAAATGTTTATAATATGCTATTAACTTATATTGGAAAAGGTAATATAAGTCAATTTATTTCCAATCTTGTTCTGGATGAATTATCACAAAAAGAAAAAGATCTTGCTCAAAGTTATATTCTTGCTGAAAAAGAGTATAAATATTCAGCTGAATTATCTGACTGGGAAAATATTGATAAGGATAAATGGGAATGAGTATTATTTTAAAAAAAGGTGATATTGTTCTTGTCTGCCTGGATCCAGTAGTCGGAACTGAAATTAACAAAACACGTCCAGCTGTTATTGTATCAAATGATATTGGAAATAAATTTTCTTCAAGGGTAATTGTTGCACCTTTAACTTCTAATATTGATAATATTTTTCCTTTTCAAGTTTTATTAGAATCTGATGTAATAAAACCTTCAAAAATTTTACTTGATCAGGTAAGAACTGTTGATAAACAAAGGATTATAAAAAAACTTGGTAGTGTTTCATCTAAAAATGTTTTATTATATATTGATAATGCCTTAAAGATTGTTTTTGATATTAATTGATATCAAAGGCGCTGTCACCCCACACTTACTTTGAAACAGATACCGTGTCGGGGCACGGTATGACAGTTTAAAGGCAGACAGGGGCAGATTGAGGGGCAATTAAAAATGAAGAATGAAGAATTAATAATGGTGGTAAAGGAGCTAGATTATTAAGAGCAGAAGCGAGATACCGTGTCAAGCACGGTATGACAGCTTAAAAGCAGACAGGGGCAGATAGGAGCAGATAAATACAGATAAGAGCAGACAGGTGCAGATTTAAGGCAGACGAAAATATTCTTATTTTTGTCAATGTTGTAAACCGACACCCGCTTTTGACATAATCAAAGGATTCGATTAATTAAATAGTTTTTTATATTCACTGTATCCCATTTCATCTAATTTTTCATAGGGGATAAATTTTATTGAAGCGGAATTAATACAATATCTTAGTCTATTTGGTCCGGGGCCATCATTAAATACATGGCCTAGATGTGAATCTGCTTTTTTGCTTCTTACTTCTGTTCTTGTCATATTATGGGAATTATCTTCTTTTTCGTGGATTTCATCATTGTTTACTGGTTTTGTAAAAGATGGCCAGCCACAGCCGGCATCAAACTTATCTTTTGATGAAAAAAGAACTTCTCCACTAATTATATCTACATATATCCCTTTCTGATTATTATTCCAGTATTCATTTTTGAATGGTGGTTCAGTGCCATTTTCTTTTGTAACTTTTTTTTGAATATCTGTCAGTTCTTCTTTTAAAAAATTTTTATTGTCCATAAACACCTCATGATTGAAATTATAATTTTTCTTTATAGACCCCCAGATTTCTCGTAAAATTAAAATATTGAATTTATTAATTCATTTTTGGTTATATTAAGATTATTAGCAATTTCATTTAAAATTTTATTTAAAGTGCCAATTTTCAAAGGATTATGAGCCGGAATTGTAATAGAATGTTTCTTTTGATTAATTATTGTGCATAACCTAATATGACTACCCACTTGTCTATCGACTTGATATCCATATTTTTCTAATAATTTAATTAATTTTTGTGAATTAATGTCTCTAGGAATTTTAGGCATATTTTAAAAATTCTTCTTTAATATAATGTAATTTAATGATTTGAGGAATTTTTGATTCATCATCGAAATGACATTTTATTGCATCAATTATATTTTTTTTAAGTTCTTCAATAGTCTCACCCTGAGTAATTATTGATACTCCCATGGCTTCAGCATTATACCCACCTTCTGGATCTTCTTCTATTACAAAAATCAATTCTTTTAACATAATGACTCCTTAAAATCTATATATTTAAATTATACCATATATTGTTTTTTATTAATAGTTTTGAGAGTAAGACTCAGCATAATAATGTAATATCTTTTTTAAAATGAGTTCAGAAACTCTCTCAGATTCAGATGATTTTCCCCCAGGGCAGGACATTTTTATCTTTAAAACTGAATTCCTCATTACCATTATAAATTAAATTAATATTGATTTTTACATCTGTAAATACTTTTTTAATTTTATCGATTTTATTAAAATATGTTGGTTGGAAAGTTTTAGAGCTTTTAATTTCATAAAAATCAAGCTCAGTTGCATTTTCAACTATTAAATCAACTTCATTTCCATTACTGTCCCGCAAGAAATAAAATTCAGGTTTAATTCCTTTATAAAAGTAAGATTTTAATTTTTCAGATATTACCATATTTTCAAAAATCCCCCCTCTTAGATAATGATAATCAAGTTGCTCAATAGAATTAATTCCCAGCAATGAACATACAATACCTGAATCATAAAAATATAATTTTGGATTTTTTATAATTCTTTTATTAAAATTTTTATAATACAGCCGAAGTAAAAAAACAATATAACTTTCTTCAAGAATATTAATCCATGATTTAACTGTATTATGTTTAACCCCAATTTGATTTCCTATTTCTGAAAGATTAATTATTTGACCAGTTCTGGCAGCACATAATTTTAGAAATTTGTGAAATAAATTTAAATCGAATATATTTTTTATCTGTCTAACATCTCTTTCAATATATGTCTGTATATATTGTGGATAAAAAAATTGCGGATTTATCTGTTGACTATGTAATCTTGGATAAAAACCTTTAAACATTATTTCTTCTGATTTTTCAAAATCAAACTTAGAACTTAACTCATTATAAGAAAAGGGTAATAAATTAAAAATAAATATCCTTCCAGCTAGACTTTGTGTGATTTTTTCTACTAATAAAAAGTTCTGTGATCCAGTTAAGATATATTTACCATTTTGATTATTTTTATCCGAATATTCCTGTAGATAGGGAAATAAAATTGGAACATTCTGTATTTCATCTATAATAACCTGTTTAGAATATTTTTCAATAAATCCTCGCGGATCATTTAAAGCTATTTCTTTATTATCTAGTGATTCAAGAGAAATATAATCTGCATCAGGAAAAGTTTTTCTTGCAATAGTTGTTTTTCCAGATTGTCTTGGACCAGTTATGGCTATAATCAGAATAATTAAATCTTTCAAAAATATCACGATAAATCATAACATTAAAATAATTTTCTGGTTTTGAAATCATATACTCTTCTGATGAATTTTTCCCGATTTTTAAGTAACTGAATTTCATCAAAAAAAATTATTATCTCTTTATCAATATTTTCCGGAAACAATTCATAATATGCTTGAAATATAATATCATAATCAAAATCTTTTTCAGAAATTCTTTCATCCTCAAAATTGATATATAAAAATTGATTTCGATTATATCCTTTCTTTAAATAACCATCCATTATCTGAAACATGAAAAAAGTCTTACCTGACCGTCTATTACCAGTAATTGTAATAATTTTATTATCAGGAAAAGTAGTTTTAACTTTTCTTTCTATAAAATCAATATCTCTAATATTACCTTCAAATATGATTTTTTTTAAACTATCCAACATTTTTCCTACCCAATAGTAAATTATAACACGTTTTTTTCCTTTTGAGATGGAAATTTTACCGACAACACCAATAGCCGAACAAAAATATTTGTCTATTTTGCCAAATAGTCAAATGAAAAATCTGAAGTTTTGAATATGGAAAACTCATCTTTTGATAATTTTATTTATTTTAAGTTCCGTAATTTATAAATTTTTCCAATTGATTTTCATTTTCAATCCAAATGTCTGGTAAAAATCCTTTACCAATAATATAAAAAAATTGTCTCAAAGAAACACGACTCCCTGTTAAGCAGACCTTTTAATTTCATAAGCTATTGTTGCTCTTCTTTCTTTCAGCCAGAAAAAGCTTTGTATAAAAATTATTAAAAATATTATAATGAATAGACGTTCATTTTTTAATTCTAATCCAAATCTTGAATCTAAAATTGCAAAAAGGTTAAATTTATTCAAAATTTTTATACCAGGTTTTATCTGGTATTAACTTTAAAGTAAG
>JBNJGP010000152.1:0-4240 GCA_051747805.1 Candidatus Muiribacteriota bacterium | reverse complement strand
ATCAAGATCTTTGTGAGGATCATCCTCTCGATAAAAAAGGTCAAAAACCCGACCGGATCTGTCTGTGATCGTATCTCTAATTTCCATGTTTCTATTTTACATTATTTTCAGATCTTCAAAATATTAAAAATTAAAAAAATAGGTGGCTGACTCCATTTCTATTGCCCGAGGAATATACATTAATATTTTTATCCTTTTTTATAAATCTCAAATAATCAATGTGCTTTTAAAGAATAAAATCATCTGTCAAGTTCACTTAATTTTATACCCTCTTTTGTTTTCCATTCAGAGGGACCCGCGGCCGACCTGGCCAGAACCACTGCCGCTGCTGCACTTGAACTACTAAATTCATAATCCCTAGAGAATGAGAAATGATCTTTCTTTTTTTCTAAAACTCCTTCATTGATCAATCTATCTCTTAATTTTTTATAATTATGGTTTTTAAACGCGGGAGCATCAACTCCATGCGCCGTTGATCCTTTTAGCACTTTTATTTTATTATCATCGGACAATTTTGCTTTAGCTTCGACATCCTTGTCTCCGCAAATTAAATATTTATCACTGGAAACGTCCCCACTTTTTAATTTTTGTTTATCCTCTTTATTATAATAATTTTTTATAAAGCCCCATAACCACTCCATTGAGGCTTCTCCGTTTTTTCTTATAATTGAGGTCATCTCTCTGTTGTGCTTAATCACATTTCTATATTCTTTAAATTTTCTGAAATTTTCTTCTAAATCTTTCATCGAAGGAAAAATTTCTTCAAAATATTTTGAATTAGATGAAATAATTTTGAAATAATCCATAATATCTAAAAAAGATATCAGAACCCTTTCATCGTTTACATCAATGTTTTCATTTGGGTATTGTCTTGTATGTGTCTTTATTTTTTTTGATACAATGTTTTGAATATCTTGTGGCACGTTTTCCTTCCAATAAAGCCCGCCTGATTTATCTGTTAAAATTTCATGGATAAAATTTCTTAAACTATTCTCCAAACTATCCACTGATTCATTTTCGCCCTCTAACAAAAATTGCTCTTCAGCTAATTTCTGTAATTCATCAAAAATTAAATTTGATCGACTATTTAAAAACTCATCGTAATTATTATTTTCAATAAAACTTCCATCCGGAATTAAATGGGTTTTTAAAGTTTTTTCAAAATTTGGGTTGATCTCTTTATACTTAGAAAAATAATCACTGGGTTTTTTATCAGATATCTCTTTATTCAGTTGACTGGGTATAAAACAGAAATTCGCCAAAGAGTTAAAGTTATCTATTTTGTATCTTTTTAAATAAGCTGCCGGAAATATATGATGTTTGTTAGAATCATTAAACTTGGAACATAAACAATTATCCAAAGTTATTTTTTCTCCATTTTTAAAATTCCTGGGTTCTTTTAAAGAAAGTAAGCAAAAGAATGAATTCCTTAAAGCAGATTTCACCCCTAATCTTGATTCTTTTATTTTTTCCGGGCTCAAAGTAATCGAGAAAGGAAGCTTAGGCTCCTTTTTCTGTAATATTCTATCCATTACCTTCTTTCTGTCTTCTTCTAAATATGACTGAACAGTCGAGGCATATCTTTCAGCAAGTGCAGACTTCCAAAACCATTTGTGAATATTTTCAGACTGATCTTTGGTTAATGATTTTTTATTGTTTTGATAATAAAAATAAGTTAAAAGAGGTAGCATTACAGGGTAAGGGAGAAAAGCAAAAATCTTTACCCCTTGATTATTAGAAAGGTAGTCTACTGCTAATTTCATTGATTCCACCACATCTTCCCAGGCAACTTTAACCTCATTGCTTGTCATTTCTAACAAATTTTTATTTTTAGCGTGGCCTTTTATGCATAACCCCAAGGCAAATAAAACCGACTCCGGGGAAATTTCTCCATAACCTTTCTCTGCAAAATATTTTTTTAATTCATCAAATTTGCGTCTCAAATCAAAATCAACACTCCATGTACTTGCAGCAACTAAATCGAATAGGCTCAGTTTTTTTCCGCCCTGATTAATTCTTTCAAAAATTTTTATTGCATCTGGTAAATCTTTTTCGACTACACTAACCACTGAAAAAGGATAGGTTTTAAAAATGTTATAACAGTTACTATAGGGCTCTCTATGTTCATGTTTAAGCTCTTCATAAATTTTGAACGGATTTTTTTCATCAAACATTTTATAAACTGGTATTTGATGAGAGGATGGACGAGACCTAATAACAAACTCCCTTCTCTCTAAGTCAAAACAAATTTGTGAATAATCTTTTTTTTCAATAACCATTCCATTGATAACTGCATACAATGATATTATTCTTTGTTGACCATCTAATATAAAATCTATATTTTCGTATTGATGAGGTTGAGGAAGTTTTAATTCTTCAATATCTTTAAAAAATTTTTTGTACTTGCTAGGCGCACTCCAGATAAAAAAAGTACCGATTGGAAATTCTTTATAAATACTGTCTAGAAGATCCCGTACCCGAGTTTTTTCCCAAACATATTGTCTTTGAAAAGGTGGAATTTTTAATTTGCCGCGACCCAAGTCCCTTATAACATCAGGCAATTTAATATCACCTCTGACTCTTATTTTTTGAGTTTCCATAATTTATAAATTAATTTTATTTTATCAGACCGTTATATATTCTATTGTAAAAACTTTTAAATGAATTTTCCGAGCATCTAATATTTTATAAGGATTATTTTCTGATATCTCAAAAAATGGTGGCTGACCGCATTTTCTCCAACAGCCCATCAGTTAAATCTTTTTTTACTTTGTTCTTCATTTTATTATTATACTATATTATTAACACCGAAATATTTAATAATTAAAAAAGCTCCTGAACTATATTCTTCTTTATACAACATTAATAAGATCTGCAAAATGTACTGGCTTAACATCGTTTCTCTCCAACAGAGAAAGGGACACGGCCGGCTTATCACCAGAAATTTCTCTAAGTCGATCTTTAGATAAAACATAGAAACACCACTGATCTAAATCAAGGATATCGAGTGTGTCCGTTTCTTTGTGCTTAAGGAGTGCGAGTACGTACACGTCTGATTTATACTCTGCAACCTGATCCTTGAATTCACCTTTGACAGCTGATGACCAGCAGAGCGTCTTTGCTTTCAAACCGGACCATTGAATATTTGAGAGCCTCTCTTGATCCCAGTCTTGTAAATAAGCGCACGACTTGACCTCTATCTTCTTCCCTTTATATTCAACATCAAAATCATCCCATGGATTACGTAAACCAATATCCACTTCATCATGCAAAGCTTTCTCTACCAAAAACTCTGCTAACACACCACGAATAATATTGGAATTGAGATTGGAAAATCCGTACTGCCAAAAATCTAGGACGGTAAACTCTTTATTAGCAATATTTGCAAACTGCTCACTTCCCGTAAGCTTTTCTTCTGGTTTTCTTTTATACATTTTTATTGAACGCGTTTATAAAACTTTTTTAAGTAAATTTATTGTCACTTAGAAAGCGATTAAATTCATCAAGCAAAATATTAAAATCTCTTTCCAGATCAAAATCATTCGGATCCGGGTAGAAACGCAAGGCATCTTGATTGAATTCAAAACCACTGTTCCAGTCAAATCCTTCTAATAGAGGTCGATAGTCGTTTTTGGACTCTATTTTTACGGAATAGAAAGGATAATCACCCTCAGATTGATACCAATTAACCGATATCATTATTTTAACCTCTTCGTTATTTAAAACCCCTTCCAGTCTGGCATTTAGAAGTGGGTATTCTGACCAATACGTTGTACTTTTAGCTCGAGCGTTTTGCTTAGGAAGAAAATTCCCCCACTCTTCTCTCTTTTCGAGAATAGACTGCAATCTGTTTTCAGTTTCTTTACCAAAATTAACTAAAACATAAGCCGCTTTTTTGTAACGACCCATTCCTTTTTCAATAAATTTATCTATATCTTTACTCATAATTTAAACCTTTCCTTAGTATATAAATTTTTTCTTCCAATCCCTCAATAGGTTTTTCATCCAAACGATAACCCTGAAATCCTATTAGCTTTTGCTCAATAGCGCCAAGTAAGCTATAAGACCAAACTTTCCATTTTATATCCTCATCTTTTGATAATAGCGCCCTTCTAATAGCCACGCAAACATCCTCCCAACTAATTACTTTTATATCAACATCCGTATTTTGAGTACTCTGTAAAGCATCCCAGTGAGATAACTGGTTTGAAAGAAGTAAAATAACATTACTCCATTTACG
>JBNJGP010000151.1:0-4246 GCA_051747805.1 Candidatus Muiribacteriota bacterium | reverse complement strand
TTTATTTTTGCAGGCGAAATTTTTTCTGTTTTACCAGCTAACTGGCTTCCTTTCTGGAATTTTTTCCTTGTTTTTGCAAGAGTTTTAATTTCATTGTCAAGAACTGAAATAATTTCATTTTTATCAGGCTTACTACTTTGGAAACAAGCCTTTTGCAAAATATCTTTTTTAGGAATTTTAGAAAATTTGCTGTTTTCAATAAAAGTTTCAAGATCTATTTTTTCAGCACCTTCAATTTTTACGCCCTTGCTTGAATTATAAAATACTGAATCTGATTTTTGTATATAGTCTTCTATTATGATCCTTTGCGATACCATCTGGGACATTGTTGCAACAGGCTCATTATTATAATCTCTTGCCCATACTATAGATTTAAAATCGAGTGTTGCAGACATTGAAGCTCCGTCTGCATAAGATTTAAACCCTACATAACCAAGATCAAAACCTGAAAATATAACAGGGTTAGCTCCTGAAAACAAAGCGGCAAAAATCATAAGATGAGGAACAGAGTCCATTTTCGGAGGATCAACCCAGCCGTCCCACTTATCATTTAAAATGCTGAACAGGCCGACTTTATGTGAAACAAAAAATTTAACAGGTGATTTATAAGGTTTTATTATCATACTGGCACAATCGCTGTGATACAAAAAAGGTACATTTTCTGTTTCATCAATATAATCTTTATACTTTGTATAAGAAATTGAATGAAAATCGACTGCACCTGCAAGATCAGGTTTTATGCCGTTTTTCAGAAGAATAGGAAGTGCTGTATCAACAGCAAAAATTGCCATATGATCCTGATATTTTTTTATTGTATCTATATCATCTTTTAATGAAGGACCTGCACCAACAACCATTACAGGTTTATTCTCAAAAACATCTTTTAAAGAATACAGGTTTGCAGAATTAATTGTTGTTGTAATATTATTCATTGCATTTTCAAAAAATACCGGGCCTGTACCTGCAGCAGTATTAACATGCATTTTATACTGATTAACCTGCTCTTTAATATTGATGGAAAAATTATTAAAAAGTTCGGAATTAATAATTCTTTCAGGCTCATAATAGCTTATTTTAAGACCTTTAACCCACAAGGCCGTATCAAAGTTATTTTGTTCAAATACTGGGGCTAAATTAAACTCATCACCCAAAAGAAAATAAATATTTTCACTTCTTATCTCTTCTGACAAATCAATACATTCAATCGCTTTTTTAAAAACAGAAAAATAAGGCTCCAGAACAACAAGTTTTAAAAACTTAATGTCTCTTTTTGAAATCTCTTTTAAAATATATCCAAGCCCCATTCCGAGAAGAAATCTGATTTCTCCCTTGGAAAGCTCCAGGGCGTCTACTATATCTTTTGCTTCTTCTTCCGGAGCAAAAGAATTATTTATGCTTATAATTCCTCGTCCCTGGACTGATGCATCAAGGCCGTAATTATTATTATTTTTATTTATTGTTAAATCTATAGCATCAGGAAATTCTTCGCCTGAAATCTTTTCATAATAGAAAGGATATTTTTCTTTCAGTGCATCAATATTTTTTTGATATATAAAATTATCCAAAAAAACTCCTTTTTAAAATATAAGTTTACAGAAAAATTAAAGTTAATAAATTTATTCAGCTTTAAAAAGACAACAGCTTTTAAATTTTATTACTCTGCTGCATCTGATAGGTTTCAAGAACCATAAAATCAAACTCAGTATCAAGATCAAAAGATCTCTCAGCAGGCATTATATATAAAACCGTATCATCAGAATAAAAACTTTTATTCTCCTTAAACCATTGTACATATGCAGCAAATACCGAACCATTGGGTACAAATACTTCAGGAAGATCCTGGCGTCTTTTTTTTAAATATTGATTACCCATCAAAGGTCTGAGAAAACCTTTTTCTGATTTAAACATCCAGTACGGACTTTTTCCAGGGACGCATGCTGAAACACATGCTCTACCTTTTGAAGAAACACAGGTTTCTATACATTTATCAATATCTTCACCTGCAGTAAGTGGTGATGTCGGCTGAATACAAACAATAAGATCATAACCTGGTATATTTTCAAGAACATGAAGCAATACATCACTTGTAGAAGACTCATCCAGGGCAAGGTATTCAGGTCTTTTAAACGGGACTTCACATCCTGCTTTAATTGCATTTTCAATTATTGCATCATCATCTGAAGACAAAATAAACCGATCTATATATTGACTTTGTCTGGCAACTTCTACAGCTCTTTCTATCAGAGTTTTTCTGTTAATTTTTCTTAAATTCTTTCCCGGAACTCCTTTTGAACCTCCCCTTGCAGGGATTACTGCAAGGACTTTTAAATCATTATACAAAATCAGCTCCTGATATAGATTTAAATTTTTTAATTAACTTATTTTTTTTCGATAACAACACAGAATTCAATTGCATCATGTTCTTCACATTCATATTGTTTCAAAAAGTCATAAAACAATTCTTCAAATATTTGACACCATTCACGCTTAACACTAACTCTTTCTTCATTAGTAAGCTTTTCAGACATTCGATAAAGTGGATAAAAAATAGGCCTTAGACCAATATCCCAAATCTTTGCCATTATATTACCATAAATGGGATAAACAGATATTACTTGTGTATTAGGGATTGAATCTATTATCTTTAAAATCTCATCTTTTGACCTAAGGCCTTTCCAAGTTTCGACTCTACCAGCATTAATTATATTGTGAAATTTATTGCCCATAAAGGGTGCATATTTATTCGAACAAAACTCCATTATTTCAGAAGTTTTTATTTCCAAAATAATGTGACCTTTTTTTGTCGTAATCCTAGACAAGTCTAAGAGATGTTCCTCAAAATTTTGCACCCAATAGGAGCTATTAGAATATACATACTCCATACTTTCATCAGGAAAAGGCAAAGAGTTGTTATTATCATGGTGAAGAAGCTGATTATAAAAATTTAGTTTTTTAGCTTTCAAAAGAAGATTTTTTTTCCAATCTGTCCCATATTCATATTTTAATTTAGGTGGTTCTTCTACCTCAATTAAAAACTCATCATCAAAGCTGTCAAAAGCATCAAAACCAGCACCCCTCTTCTTGGTTAAATCAAGAGATCTAAACATATCAGTAAGTTCCGACAAAGCTCCTCCCAAAGTAATAAAAGAAAAGACCCCATCACCACATGAGACATCAATACTTTTTTTGCCATTCCCAAAAAGACTTAATGTAGATTGATATTGCTCTGCCCTCAAAGCTAAAAGGAGTGCATTTTCAGGACGTAACCAAAAAAAATTTAAAAATTTTTTAAAAAACGCTGTTCGCATTAAATTTTCCTTTCCTTGTATTATTAAAAGATAGTTTCATCATTACAAAAACAAAAATAATTCTTGTTAATTTGAAAAAATCTGAGCATATTCATAATTTGCTGTTTCAAAGTCCTGAAGTCTTCCTATATCAACCCAGTATTCCTTAATTGGGAAAACCCCTGTCTTCATCTTTTTTTCTACAATTTCCCTGAACAAATCAGTCATATCATAGTATTCATTTTCTGGTATTATATCTTTAAGCTCAGGATTTAATACATAAATACCTGCATTTACAAAAAATTTATGCACAGGTTTTTCATCAATAGCGTTCAAAGTTGAGCCTTCAATATTTACTACTCCGTAAGGAATCTGCATTTCGTAATTTCTTACACACATTGTTGCTTTGTGGCTGTTTTCTTTATGAAAATTCAAAAGCTGACTAAAGCTAAGCTTTGTCAGCAAATCTCCATTCATAACTATTACAGGATTATCAATTGAATCATTTAAAAGTGAAAGGCTCCCTGCGGTTCCAAGTTTTTTATCTTCTTCAATGTATTTTATTGAAACTCCCCAGTTGGAGCCATCACCAAAATAATCTCTTATCATCTGGCCTTTATAATTTATTGAAAAATAAAATTTTTCAAAACCTTCACTTATAAAATTATCAAGAATTATTTCAAGAATAGGTTTACCACCAATTTTAAGTAGAGGCTTTGGGCAGTCATTTGTAAGAGGCCTTAGTCTGGTACCAAGGCCTCCTGCCATTATTACAACAGGATTTTGTTTCAGATTTTGGCCCAGAAGCTCTTTGGAAACTATTAAATCTATAAGCTTTGAGTTTTCATCCACCACAGGAATCTGTTTTATTCCGAATCTTTTCATCAAAGCTTTAACAGCTGAATCATTCATATTTGATGTTGCAGCATGGGGACTTTTATTTGCTACCTGTTCAATTT
>JBNJGP010000150.1:0-4256 GCA_051747805.1 Candidatus Muiribacteriota bacterium | reverse complement strand
TTTTAAGGCTAGCAATGTAGAAACATAATCAGTACTCCAGCCAGGTTTATAACCTGCCGCAACAAGCACTTTATTATCAAAAACAATTTTTTCTTCAGGGTTATAGACAACTTTTTTAACAGCTATTTCATCAAATACTGCTTTTACAAGTTGAGCATTGAGCCTGGTTGCCATAATTCCAATCCAGTCTTTTTGAGTATCATCAATTTCGAAATTGTTTAAGGAATCAATATAACTTCTTGCAGTTTTTCCACCACCAACTACTAAAATAACTTTTTTAGTTTTGGAAAATTCTGTGATTAATTTTTTAAAATCAGCAAGAAATTGGGAATCGATATCATCAGGAACAACTATTGAACCGCCTAAGGAAATAACAATTGAGCTGTTTTTCATCTAAATTCTCCTTTTCGCCTGGAATCGCTAAATCCTTTTTATAATACTTTTATTTTAATAAAAAAACAAGTATAATTATTATAAAATTTTAAAATAAACTACATTTGCTCTGCTGAAACCCGACTGAAACCTGAAATTCTAAATTAAATTTAAGAAAATCATGTTTCTAAAAGACTATCATAGTTTTATTAATAATTGGTTTTTTGAAGGCTTTTAATGAACACAAAAAATGAAAATAGATATTTAAACTGTCCAAGATGTTCAACTTCTATACTTGAATCAATAAGAGTGGGGAATATTAACGTAGATTTATGTCCGTCCTGTAAAGGTATGTGGCTAGACGATGGTGAGCTTGAAGTTATGTTGGGAAATAACTGGAGCTATAGAAATATTATTGATAATTTATTTCCGATAAAAGACGGACCCGAATGTCCTGTTTGTGATATACCAATGGTTACACAGGAATATAAAAAAAATGCCTACAGCGTGTATATTGATCATTGCCCGTATTGTAAAGGATTCTGGCTTGATGGCGGAGAGCTTCAAAAACTAAAGAAATTATCACAGGCGTTTATTACCAGAAAACGCGATAATTTAAGAACTTCAAGAATGATAACGGGTTCAAATCCTGTTTTTTCACCAGAGGTTAAACAAATAATTAATCATTACAGTAAGTTGGACTATGATACAATTTCAGATAATTACAACCTTTCCGCCGCAGTATATTTATTCTGCTTATTAAGTCAGACCCCTTATGAAATATACAATCCACGGAAATTTTTCCCTGGGATTCTTTTTGGGCTGGTTTTTATAAACTTTTTTATTTATTTTTATATAATAACTCTTGATTTTTATTCTGTGAGAGTTTTATTAAGCGATTTTGCACTTGTGCCTGTGGAGTTATTTTCAAGATTTAATATTACATCGTTAATAACGCATTCATTTATACATGGAAATTTTGCCCATGTTCTGGTAAATATGTATTTTATATGGATATTTGGGGATAATTTATATGATTTATTTATCGGACATGGAAAAACCAAGGGTATTTTCATGTTTGTTGCATTTTATGCTGTTCTAGCTGCACTTGCGGGATTAACCCATGTATTAATAGTGATTTTTTCATCAGAGATGAGAATGATTCCTCTGATTGGGGCATCCGGGATTGCAAGTGGATTTCTTGCATCTTACTGGAAAAAATTTCCAAAATCCCGTTTTTATCAGGTAATAATTGTCTTTCCGTTCAAGATTAGTGTAAGAACATATATGATTATCTGGCTTATTACTAATATATATCTGGGGCTTAGATATGGAGTGCATAGTCAGGTTTCCTGGCAGGCTCATCTGGGCGGTTTTTTATTTGGTTATTTACTTATAGATAGATTTCTGCCAGAAAAATTTAATAAACTTTAACAAAACTATTTTAAACAAAAGAGAGGATAATAATATGAATAAAAGAAGTTTATGCACAATATTTTTTCTGATAGGATTGACTTTTATTGCTTTTTCAAGTTTATTCAGCAGGGCGGATTATAATATTGAATATCCTGGAAAAATTTATTTTGTTACAGTTGATGATGAAGTTTATAAAGCTTATCATGAGGAAGAAGGTTTATATATTTTAAAAGATAATGGCGGGGCCAAATACAGAGTTTTTAAATCAAAATTTTTTCTAATTAATCTGGATTCTATAAATACAATAAGAGTTGCAGTTGACCAGCTTTTATATGGAGAAATAAAAGGAGATAAATCAACACTTTACCTTGATAAACATACAGAGCCTTCACAAATAGATAATGTTCATACTTTTAAAATATCACCACGCTATATTGGTGTAATTGAAAGAAAACTCGACCGGTCTGGTTTTAGATATATAAAAGTACTTTCAAAGGATGTTAAATTTATTGCATATAGTAAAAAAGGGCTGGAGAGAGTAAAAAACAAACTCAAGTAATAAATTATTGTCGCAGATATTTTTTAAGAGTATTTAGAGAAACTCCCAGTATTTTAGCCGTCTTAGTCTTATTTCTGCCGGATTTATTATAAACCATTCTGGAATAATTCTGATTTAACTGAGCAATAGTTGAAAATTCGTCATTTTTTAAAAAATCATATATTTTATCTGAATAAGCTTCTTTTTTATTTAAATAAGAAAAATCCCAGTTATCCAGAATAAAGGCTCTTTCAAGAATATTTTCAAGCTCTCTGACGTTTCCGGGAAAATGATACTCTCTGAGTTTCTTAAATATTTTATTATCAATATGCTCTAAATTTTTACCTCTTTTATGGGCGATTTTTTTTAAAATAAATTCTGCAAAATATTCAATATAATCAATTTGTTTTCTAAGCGGGATGGAATTTAGTTTAATTCCAGCCAGTCTGTAGTATAGGTCATTTCTAAACTTTCCGTTTTCAACCATTTTTTCAAGATTTTTATTTGTAGCAGAAATTATTCGCACATCAACTTTCAGCTGTTTTTTTGAACTTCCAATTTTTGAAATAATACCATCCTGAAGAACCAGCAGAAGTTTTGATTGAAGATGAAAGGGCAGTTCACCAATTTCGTCCAAAAAGACAGTGCCGCCATCAAAGGTTTCAAATACCCCTTTCTTTTCTTGAGAGGCTCCTGTAAAAGCTCCCTTTTCATGACCAAAAAGTTCAGAGTCTAGTAAATTTTCCTGAAAATTTGCACATGAAATAACTTTAAATTTATTTTTTAGGCGATTACTTGCAAAATGTAGTGAATAGGCGATAGTTGTTTTTCCGGTTCCGCTTTCGCCCTCGATTAAAACATTACATATTGAATCCTGCCCGATTTTTTCAATATTTCTTTTAAGCTGTCTAACTTCTTTTGTTTTTCCAAAAAGAAATTTATCCATATAAAAATCTGAATTAAAATCGGTAAAATGAGTTGAATCAAAATTATAACCGGTTTGTGCAATTTTACGTATATATTCTGGGTAAAATTCCCTGTTATCGTAGTTAAAGTATCTGAATTTAGCCTGTTCTACAAGTTTATAAACATAATTTTTGGTTTTTTTATAATCTTCAAAGTCTTTTATTCTAAGGGTGTGAGGATTATTATTTTTAAAAAAATTAATAATAGTCTTGGATAGCTTTTCGTCGGGCCGGTATATAGAGTTTATATTTTTACAATCATATTTTAATTTTGTGATAAACTCACTTTTAAAATGAATAAACCAGGTGATTTGATTTCCTTTTTTTAAAATAGTGTTTAATAATGAGACGGTTTCATTTGTTAATTTTCCTGGACCCAGTCCTATTATGTAGATTTCGCATTTGGTTTTGTTTAAAAAAATACTTAATTTTTCATTAAATGTGTTGGCAGATCCAATAATAAGTTTGGCTTCTGGAAATTTGTTTAAAAAGGCAGCACTTCCGCATGCGCCTCTAAGGCCAAGAAATGTGAGTGCATAAATTTTATTCATCATTTTAAACTCCTTATGTTTATGAGTTGAGTTTAGAAAATAGAAATTTTACAAGAAATTTCTGTAGGCCTGACCACAAAATCCTTTTTAAAAAATTTGCTAAACTCAAGTTTATGATTAAATGTTTTCTCTAGTATTAAAATCAGCCGGTGGCAATGTAAAAAAGAAAATTCATTCAATTTAAATTTAGAATAAACTGTCATAATTTGATTGTCAAATATTGAAAGGGGTTTTAAATATCTTTTTAGCTATAACTCCTGAAGTTCTTTTATCAACAATGGGTGTTTTTGTTTGTCGGCCTTTCACTTCTCACGGCTCTTATCGTCTCTTATCGTCTTAAAATTATATTACTTCAAAAATCACAAAAAACCGCTTATAAAAGCAGTTATTGTCCCACACTTACTTTAAAGAATT